>JBILPP010000005.1:0-19894 GCA_044373765.1 Bacteroidia bacterium | reverse complement strand
ACGGCAAATTAATTGGATCACTGGTTTCTCCATATCAAACCCAAACAACTACAACTGTAAAATGTGAAGATTATTATTCTGGTACAGTAAGCAATATCAGTATGTATGCATTCCCTAATCCTTATAATAAAGAGGTGCAATTTAACGTACAAGGAACACTTGCCGAAACACTAAATGTGAGAGTATTGGATGTAACCGGAAAGCTTGTTGATGCCTTTGATTACAAAAATGTTGGAAAGAGTAATTCTGCTAACATAAACTGGAATGCGGAATCAAGAGGAGTTGAAGTGCGAAGCGGATTGTATTTTGTTGAAATTAGAAGCAACGGTAATGTTGTAAGAACTAAATTAGTTAAGTATTAATAGAGATTTTTGAACATGAGAATTTGTAAAATATTAGTAGCTTTTATAAGCTTATTGTTTGTAATACAAGTAAGAGCTGCGGCACCAAATTGGACAGTAAATCCGAGCTCGTTTCAGTTTTCTATGACAGTAACTTCTGTTGCTAATGTAAATTGTATTGAGCTTGTTAATCCCACCAATAAGATTGCCGCATTTGTTGGTTCAACTTGTAGGGGTGTTTCATCTACAAGTACCATTATTAACGGAAAATACATTGCTTATCTGATTGTATATAGCAACACAAACTCAGGGGAAACGGTTACTTTCAAAATTTATAATGCTTTAAATGACACTATTTATGATGCCAAGGGAAGTGTTGTTTTTCAAGATAACGCTTCTTTTGGTGTTACATCAAGTCCTTACACGTTAAGAAATAATAATGCACCAACGGCTATATCAATCAGCAATGCTATTATCTCTGAAGGTTTATCGGTAAACTCAATTGTTGGTTCACTAACTAGTATAGACCCTGATTCACCCGAAACATTTACTTACAGCCTTGTGGCGGGAGCAGGAAGTACCGACAATGCCAGTTTCAATTTGTTAGGTTCTTCACTCAGATCAAGTGCGATTTTTGATTATGGGGTTAAAAACACATACAGCATAAGGGTAAGAACCACTGATTCGAAGGCATGCTTTTTCGAACGTGAATTAACCATCACAATCCGTGATATTAACGGTCCACCAACAGGTGTTTTATTGAGTAATACAGAAGTAACAGAAAACAACAATACGCCAACAGTAGTAGGTGTGTTTAGTCCAGTTGATAATGATTCTGGTGACACGCACACTTACACCCTTGTACCTGGCTTTGGAAGCACAAATAATGGTAGTTTTTCTATTTCAGGTAATACGTTAAGAGCCCTAGTTTCATTTAATTTTGAGTTTAAGAATTTTTATAATATTCGTGTTCGTGTAACAGATGCGGCAAATAGTTTTTTTGAAAGAACATTTGTAATAACCGTAAAAGATACAAACGATGAACCTACTAATATTCAGATTAATGGAAGCAGCCTTGGAGCAAGTATAAAAGAGAATAGACCTATTGGTTCTGTTGTAGGCAGTTTTACCACAACAGATCAAGATGTGTTTAGTACTTTTACTTACAGCTTTGTAAACACCACTGGAAATAACAATGATCAGTTTCTTATTGTAGGAAGTCAGCTAAGAACCAATAATCTGTTTGATTTTGAAACGAGACAAAACTATATCATCTATGTGAGGACAGATGATGAGGGTGGTAGTTTTTTTACCAAGCAATTTGTAATTGGCATCACAGATAGTAATGATGCCCCAACCAACATCAACTTGTCTAATAATGTTATTTATGAGAACTCATCTCAAATCTCATTTATTTCTAAATTATCCGCAACAGATCCAGATGCCACTGGAACCTATTCATACGCACTTGTTGCTGGCGCAGGAAGTTCAGGAAATGCTAGTTTTTTGATTAGAAACGATAGCTTGTACTCAAATGCGATTTTTGATTATGAAACTACCAATTCTTATTCGATAAGGATACAATTGAGTGATGGTTTTGGTGGAACACTTCAACAGAATAAAATCATCACAATTTTGAATGGTAATGATTTGCCTAGCAATATTAATCTATCACAAAATCAAATAGATGAAAACTCGCCTTCCAATACACCAATTGGCAACTTAACTGCCATTGATCAGGATGCTTCAAATACATTTACATATAGTCTAATTGTAGGAGCTGGTTCAACAGATAATAATAGTTTTAATATTTCAGGGAATGTGTTAAGGTCATCTGCCTCTTTCGATTTTGAAATTAAAAGTGTTTATACCATTCGAATCAGGGTTACAGATAATGTTGGTGCATTTTTCGATAAACAGTTTACAATAATTGTAAACAACTTAGTAGATGCCCCTACCAATATTGTAATTTCAAACGACACCATTAGCGAAAACCAGACTTCAAATTCATTAATAGGACTATTATCAAGCACAACCCAAGATACCATTACGTCTTATACTTATACTTTTGATAATAGTGCCCCAGGTAATGATAACGCAAGTTTTATTATTTCGGGAAAGCAACTAAGAACAAACGCTGTTTTTAATTTCGAAGCGAAATCGACATATACCATCTATGTAAGATCGACATTAGGTGCAGTATCTTTTGTTAAGGCTATTCAAATTTTTGTTAGAAACATTAACGATGCACCAACTGATGTGTATTTTAATTTAACATCAATTACTGAAAACCGCCCCTCTGGTAGTTTTATTGGGATGCTTAATACCGTTGATCCAGATGCTGGAAACACGTTTACTTATTCCCTAGTTACTGGTTTAGGTTCAACCCATAATGCAAGTTTCTCAATTCGTAACGATAGTTTGTTTAGTGCAGTAAGCTTAAATTTTGAGTTGATTAGCACACTTTATATTAGGGTTCAAACACAAGACAATGGATTACTGACTTTCCAAAAGGCCTTTATTATCAATGTTACAGATAGCAATGATGCGCCAACTTCATTATCTCTTTCAAATAAGATGGTTAATGAAAATATGCTAATTGGTACGTCAATCGGAACGCTTGCAACAATTGATCCTGACATCAATCAGAGTTTTACCTATTCGTTAATTTCAGGTACGGGTGGCGTAGACAATAGTAAGTTTTATATCGCAGGAAACCAGTTGTATACAAATGCAGTATTCAATTTTGAAAGTAAGCGTTCGTATGCAATACGCATACAAACAAACGATGGTAACGGAGGAATTTTAAGTGACTCATTTACGGTAAACGTTGTTGATGTTAATGATAATCCCACAGCGTTGGCTTTGTCGAATAATGCTACTAAAGAGAATAAAAATGTTGGCTCATTAATTGGTTTACTTAGTACTACGGACGAAGACACCCTAAGCCAGTTTGTATATAGTTTAATTAATAGCGGTTCTAATGATAACAATGGATTTTTTATAAGCGGGAACGAGATAAGAACCAATACTGTTTTTAACTATGAAGCTAAACAAATACACATTATCCAGGTTCAAACATCAGATACCAAAGGCGGTATTTTTAGTCAGCAGTTTTCTATTAGCATAATTGATAGCAATGATATTCCAAGTGATATTATTCTTTCAAATAATGTCGTTTCAGAAAATCTAACGACCTCAAGTTTTATTGGGTTATTGAACACGGTAGATCCTGACGCTCCCGGAGGATTTGTTTATTCGCTTGTTAATGGAGTTGGATCTAATGATAATTTAAACTTTAGAGTTAGTAACGATTCTTTGTATGGTTCTGTAATATTTAACTACGAAACCAAAAAGCTCTTTAATATAAGAATGAGAACTACCGATGCTGGTAATTTATTTTTTGAAAAAACTTTCGTTATAAATATCAATGATATTAATGATGTGCCAACAGACATTCAGCTTTCATCAAACGAAATAAGGGAAAACTTGCCTTCACGAACTGTAGTTTGTAATTTAACAACAATAGACGAGGATCTTGCAAATACCTATTCGTACAGCCTAGTTAGTGGTGCTGGTTCTACCAACAACAATAGCTTTGTTATTCAAGGTAGCCAACTTAGAACAAATGGTATTTTCAATTACGAAACAGCATCTACATATAGCATACGTTTAAGTACCAGTGATCTTAATGGTGGTGTTTACGAAAAAGTATTTACCATAAATGTTTTAGATAGCAATGATGCACCAACAAACATTATTTTAAGTAATAACATTGTAACAGAAAATTTATCTTCAGGTGCTAAGGTTGCTACCCTATCGAGCATCGATCAAGACCCTGCTGATCAATTTGTATATAATTTTGATGATGTAATAAGTGGCGACAACAACAATTTCTTTATTTTAGGAAACGAGCTTAGAACGGCAATCACCTTTAATTATGAGAATAAAAGCCTTTACGTGATCTATTTAAAAACTACAGATCAAAGTGGTGCTGCATATTCTAAACAGTTTATTATTACCATTAAAGACACCAATGATGCGCCTACTTTATTAAGTCTAAATAATAACACCGTGTTTGAAAATAGGCCTATTGGAACTTTCGTTGGAAAGCTTTCAACAACTGACCCTGATCAGGCCTCTAATTTTGCTTATACTTTAACTAGTGGTGAAGGATCAACAAATAACGCATTGTTTTATATTGCTCAAGACTCTTTATACAGCAATCAGATATTTAATTACGAAAACAAACGTACTTACTCTGTTCGTGTAAGAAGTAATGATCAGATAAATTCATTTATAGAAAGTGCATATACAATTAGTATTCTAGATGCGAGTGATGCACCAACTGAGTTGAAAATTTCTAATGTTAAATTACAAGAAAATGATTCTATACAAAAAAGTATAGGTGCATTTACTACTGCTGATGAGGATGCCAACGAAGGTCATAGTTACACATTTGTAGCAGGTACTGGCGACCAAGACAATGGCTCTTTTATTATCGATGGTAAAACATTGTTTAGTAATTTTATTGCTGATTTTGAGACTAAAACTTCCTATTCTGTTAGGGTTAGGGTGGAAGATAAAGATGGTGAAACTTTTGAAAATACTTTTGTAATTAATGTAATTGATACCAAAGAAAAGCCGAACATAGATGATCAAACCTTTACCATTAAGGAGAATGACCCTGCTGGAACTAGTATTGGCGTGATTTCATCTTCGAGTCCTGATGCTTCATCTGTTCTAAAGTATAGCATCATTACCTCAACTGATTTCTTTGTAATTGATGAAAATACTGGATTGCTTACAAATACTGTTGCATTCGATTATGAGAAAACAAGCAGATACAAAATAAAAGTACTGGTAAGAGATAATCAATCAGTAGTAAATGTTCTTTCAGATACAGCAGAAATTACGATAAACATTGCAGATGAGATAGAGCTTAACAAGCCTTTACCAGTAAACAATTTCATGTCGCCAGATGGAGATGGGGTAAACGATTTTTTTGAAATAGAAAACGTATCACTATACGCAGATTATAGCTTAAAGATATTTAATGATATTGGTATTGAACTGTACTCTACAAAGGCCAATTACCAGAACGATTGGAATGGTATGGTTGGAGGTAACAGAATAACAAATGGGGTATATTATTACTTATTCTATAATACGAATACAGGAAAAGAATTTAAGGGTACACTAAATGTTTTTGTTAAGTAATTAAAGATGCATAAATCATGATGAAATTTATAAAATTAACAATTGTACTAGTAGCGTTACATTTTTTCGCGAATAATGCAAATGCACAATACCGCGAAACGTTTTACACTACGTTGTTAAATCCATTCATAGCTAATCCAGCAGTTGCAGGTACATCAGGGGCTCCATTTGCTATGTTTAATGCCCGTACTTTAGTGGGTGGTGCAAGTTCTTCTGCCCGTACCATTAATTTTAGTGTACACACACCTTTAAATAATGTACCTAAATATGGTAACTCATCAGTTGGTTTAAAGTTTATCAGTCATAATGCAGGTGTTTTTCAAACCACCAACGCAGAGGCTGCCTATTCTGTTAAAGTTGATTTATCTAGAGATGACCATTTGAGTTTAGGATTAAGTTTAGGATTTATACAAACGGCTTTAGATAAAGACCTATTGAGTTCAAATGTTAACCTTGCCGACCCGAACATTGATGCTCCTCAGCTTAATCAATTTTTGTTTACAACGGGTGCTGGAATACTTTACCAAAATCGTAACGGTTTAGAGCTATACGCAGCATCGCCTATGTTGGTAAGCGTTTCAGAGCCACTTAGTGCCTTCGCATTAGTTGGAGCTAGCTATAAGTTTAATTTGGGTGGTCACTCGTCAACGAATTATTTAAAACCAGTAATCAATTTTTATAATTTCACCAATACACAAAAAGTAATTGATGGGTTGTTAAGTATGTATTTTAACGATGCATTTAAGTTACAACTGGGTTATAGATCAAGTGGGGCTGCTGTTGCAGGTCTTGGTTTTAATATTAACAGTTTCTTGGTTGCCTATAATTACTATCACTTTACAGGCGAATTTACCCGATATGCTCCTGCGCAAAACGAAATTGCTATTGCATTTAAGTTTAAGCCTCAGCGTAAATCTGGTAGACGTGGTGATGCGAATTACTGGTAATCATTAAGACTAAGCATACAGCATTATTAAAGGCCGAAGTTTACTTCGGCTTTTACTTATTTTTAAAATAGTTTAGTTGGTAATTTTATTACACTTCTAATTTTAACGTAACAAACGGAGATTGGGTAAGCATTGAAAATCAATTTGTTACTTACGATGAAAATATTAGCAGGTATTTTAAATAGGATGTTCCCTAATAAAGGTTATGTTAACAAATCAGCTTTGGTAATACATTTTTCTTATCCAAGATTTACAATGTTTAGTAAACCGAACCTATAGATATTTGCTATAGAGCAAATATTTTGAATACAATGCAGAAAGTTCTGAAAACACAAAGAGTGTGGTATTCGACCTTGTTGTTTTAAATGAGTCGCTATCAATGAAAAGATATGGAACAACACTAAACCAAGATGGTAAGGTGCTTTGGGTTATCCGCAAATTAATTGGATCGCTGGTTGCTCCATATCAAACCGAAACAACAAATGTATAATGCGTAGATTGTTATTTTGCTACTCAAATCAATGTAAGTAGTTATATATTTTTTAATCCTTAAAACAAATAGGTGCAGGTTTACGTACAAGGAACACTTGCAGAAAAACTAAATGAGAAAGTATTGGCTGTAACTGGAAAGCTTGGTGATGTTGTTGATTACATAAATATTGGAAATAGTAATTCTGCTGTTATAAATTGGCAGGCTCAATCAAGAGTATTAGTAATGAGAAATGGATTGCCTTTTGTTGAAATTAGAAGCAACAGTAATGTTGTAAGAACTAAATTAGTTAATTAGTAATAGATATTTTGAATATGAGAATTAGTAGAATATTAATAGCTTTTATAAGCTTGTTGTTTGTAATGAAATCAAGGGCCGCGGCACCAAATTGGACTGTAAATCCGAGTGCGTTTCAATATTCTATGACAGTAACTTCTGTTGCTAACGTAAATTGTATTGAGCTTGTTAATCCTACCAATAAGATTGCTGCTTTTGTTGGTGCAACTTGTAGGGGCGTATCATCAACAAGTACTATTATTAACGGAAAGTACATTGCCTATGTGGTTGTATATAGTAATGTTAATTCGGGCGAGACGGTAACATTTAAAATCTATGATGCTCCAACTGATGTTGTTTATGATGCTAAGGGAAGTGTTGTTTTTCAAGACAATGCCTCTTTTGGTGTAACCACCAGTCCATACACACTTAGAAACAACAATTTACCTACCGCATTAAACTTAAGTAATTCATCTATTAATGAGGGAGTTGCTATTAATACTAATATTGGTTCGTTTACTTCAGTTGATCCTGACTCTCCAGAAACCTTCACCTATACTCTTGTGTCTGGTGTTGGAAGTAATGATAACGCGTCATTTAATATTTTAAACAATACACTTCGTTCATCGCAGATATACAACTATGGTGCAAAAAACACCTATAGTATTAGGGTAAGAACAACGGATTCGAAAGGCTGCCATTTTGAACAACCCTTTGTTATAAGTGTATTAGATGTTAATACTGCTCCAATCGGAATATTTATTAGCGACTCTTCTATATTAGAAAAAGCTGGAATCCCTGCCGTTGTTGGTGTTTTATCTGCAAACGATAATGATTCGGGAGATGTAATGACTTACAGTTTAGTTAGCGGTTTTGGTAGCACCAACAACAATAGCTTTAATATTTCAGGTAATACACTTCGTGCATCTACTTCATTTAATTACGAGGTAAAAAACACTTACACAATTCGGGTGCGTGTTATGGATGTAGCCAGTAATATTTATGAGCGTGCAATAACTATTTTTGTTGATGATGTAAACGATGAACCAAGTAATATTTTAATTGATGGAAATGCTGTTGGAAAAAGTTTTGCTGAAAACAAACCCTTGGGTGCTGTTATTGCAACTTTATCTACCATTGATGAAGATACTTCAAATGTTTTCACTTATTCGTTTGTAAACACGGCAGGTAACAATAATAGTGATTTCTCTATTATTGGTAACCAGTTACGCACCAATGCTTTGTTTGATTACGAAACCAGACAGAACTATGTAATTTTTATTCAAACAAATGATGGAAACGGAGGCATATTTACTAAACAATTATTGCTAACGGTTACAGATAGCAATGATGCACCAACAAATATTAACATGACCAATGGTCAGGTATACGAGAATACTCCCACTAGTTATTTTGTTGCAAAAATTTCGGCAACTGATCCTGATGCTACTGGTACTTTTACTTACACACTTGTGTCGGGAGCGGGTAGTTCTGGAAATGGAGGTTTTAAAATAAGTAACGATACCTTATACTCTAATATGGTTTTTGATTATGAAACCCTAAATAGTTATAGCATTAGAATTCAAGTATCAGATGGAAACGGAGGAGTATTACAGCAAATAAAAATAATTACCATTTTAGATGCAAACGACACACCAGCCAATATAAACCTAACACAGAACCAAATAGAGGAGAACTTACCAATAAACACACCAATAGGAAGCTTTACAACAATAGATCAGGATGTAAGCAATACGTTTACCTATAACTTGGTAAGCGGTATAGGTTCTACAGATAATGCGAGCTTTAACATATCGGGCAATATATTGCGAGCATCAATATCTTTTGATTACGAAACAAAAAGCAGTTACAGCATACGTTTACGAACATCAGATAATGTGGGCTCATTTTACGAGAAGATATTTACTATATCGATAATAAATGTAGTTGATGCGCCAACCAATATTACACTAAGTAATGATAGCATAAACGAAAACACAGCAGCCAATACGTTAATAGGATTATTTGGCAGCACCAATCAAGATACGAACGTAACTTACACTTATAGTTTTGACAATTCGGTATCGGGTCATGATAATGCGAACTTTATCTTATCGGGTAACCAGTTAAGAAGCAATTCGGTATTTGATTATGAATTTAAAAACACCTATACGCTTTACATAACCACCACCTCAGGAGCAACATCATTTACAAAACTTATACAGGTATTTATACGCAATGTGAACGATGCACCGACCAATATATTTTTAAGTAACGCTACGTTATCGGAAAACAATGCAATAAAAACGTATATAGGTAATTTAACAACAGCCGACCCTGATAACAACACAAGCTATACGTATAGTTTGGTAAACGGTATCGGATCAACACATAATGGTTTGTTTGTGGTTTCGCAAGACAGCTTGTACAGCAGTAGTATTTTCGATTACGAAAACCAATCGAGTTACACCATACGAGTTCAAACCAGCGATAACCAAGGTGGTATTTTTCAGAAAATATTTATAGTAAATGTAAGCAACAGTAACGATGCACCTACCAATATAACGTTAAGTGAGGTAACAATAAACGAGAATATGGTTGCTAATACCAATATAGGATTGTTTAGTACAACTGATCAAGATACCGGAAACACTTACTTTTATACTTTGGTAAGTGGTATAGGCAGCACCGATAATGGCTATTTTATGATATCTGGCAATACATTACGCGCCACGTCTCAGTTTAACTTCGAGTTAAAAAACAGCTATACCATACGTGTACGCTCAACAGATAACCTAGGCTTGTGGTACGAAAAACAGTTTGTAATATCAGTTATTAACAGCAACGATGCACCAACTAATATTACACTAAGCAACGATAGCATAAGCGAGAACAGGCCAAGCAATACAGTTATTGGCACACTAATTACCACAGATGAAGACCTGGGCAATACGTTTGTATACAGCTTTGCCAATTTAATAGGTAATAACAATAACTTATTTACATTAACGGGCAACCAGTTAAGAACCAATAGTGTATTAAACTTCGAGCAACAAAGTGTGTACTTTGTATACGTACAATCTAATGATGGTAATGGAGGGGTTTATGTGAAGCAGTTTCAAATAAATGTAAAAGATAGCAATGATGCTCCAAACGATATTGCATTAAGTATTAATAGTATAATGGAAAATAGACCTACAGGCGCATTGGTCGGTATATTTAGTAGCACTGATGCTGATGTAAATAGCGGCTTTAATTACACATTGACTAATGGAACTGGCAGTGTTGATAATGGTAGTTTCCGTATTAGTAATGACAGTTTGTATACTACTGCGATACTTAATTTTGAGTTCAAGAACTCATACTCTATACGTGTTCAAAGTACTGACAATGGAAGCTTAGGCTTTCAAAAAGCTTTTACAATAACGATAAGTGATAGCAATGATTTACCTACAGATTTGAATGTCAATATCACATCTGTAAACGAAAACATGCCAACAGGTACGTTAGTGGGAACACTAAGTACTGTTGATGCAGATGTAGGCCAAACATTCGGTTATTCATTAGTATCAGGAGTGGGCTCAACCAATAATAGCCAATTTAGTATCATCGGAAATCAGCTATTAACCAATAGTATTTTTAACTACGAGTTAAAGAGCAGCTACACAATCCGCGTGCAAACCAACGATGGTAATGGAGGAACATTTGCAGATACCTTTAACATAAGCATATTAAATACCAACGATGCACCAACAAATATTTTACTAAGTAACAATGTGATAACCGAAAACAGAGTGGCAGGTTCTGTTGTAGGTTTATTAAGCACCATTGATGAAGATGCAAACACGTTTAATTACCAGTTTGCCAATATAGGCACCAACGATAACTCAAGCTTTTTACTTAATGGAAATCAATTAAAATTGAATGGAGCATTAAATTATGAGGTAAAACAAATATATCAGGTGCAGATACAAACCAATGATGGTAACGGAGGGAGTTTCACAAAACAATTTTTAATAAACGTAACCGATAGTAACGATGTTCCAACAGACTTAATGGTAGATAATAACCTTGTTCAGGAAAACAGACCAATAAGTACATTAATAGGAAGATTTACAACCACGGATATCGACTTGGGTTCGGGTCCTTTTATATACACTTTTGTAGGTGGAGTAGGCTCAAACCATAACTCAAGTTTCCGTATAAGTAACGATTCGTTGTATACCAACTCGTTGTTAAACTATGAGACCCAAAACATCTATTACATAAGGGTAAGAACAACAGATAATGGGTTGTTTATTGAGCGCCAGTTTACCATCACAATAACAGATGGTAATGATTCACCTACAGCACTTTCAATAAACAATACTACCATACGGGAGAATGTAATAAACCGGACACGAGTAGGTGATTTTAGCACAGCAGATGTTGATTTAACCAATACGTTTAGCTATAGTTTGGTATCAGGAGTAGGCTCAACGGATAATCTATCATTTGTAATATTGGGCAATCAATTACAAACCAACAGTTCATTTAATTACGAGCAAAAAAGCAAATATTTTGTAAGGGTACGCAGCACAGATAACGGAGGTTTGTGGGTTGAAGATACCATTTCGATAAACATAGCAGATAGCAACGATGCGCCAACGCAAATAAGTTTAAGCGGCATCACCATTAAGGAAAACAAACCATTTGCCAGTTTGGTAGCAAACATCAGTACAACCGATGAAGACTTAGACTTCTTTACCTATAGCTTGGCCAACATACCAGGCAATGATAACGGTAACTTCTTCATAACAGGTAACCAATTAAGAAGCAATGTTATTTTTGATTATGAGAGCAAACGTATTTACAACATCTACATACAAAGTTCAGATGGATACGCAAGCATAACCCGTCAGTTTGTAATCAACATTATAGACTCAAATGATGCTCCCAATAACCTGATATTAACAAACAATACGGTAAATGAGAACAACGTACAACAAACATTTATAGGAACATTTTATTCGATTGATGCAGATGTAACAGACTTATTTACGTATTCTTTAATAAGTGGAACAGGAGCAGTAAACAACAGTTTATTTAGAATCAGTAACGACTCGTTGTATGCCGTAAATACATTCGATTTTGAAACCAAAACAGACTACAGCATTAGGGTGCGTAATACAGATGGTGGTGGCCTGTGGTTTGAGAAACAGTTTGATATTGTAGTAATAAATACAAACGATGCACCAACTGATATTACAATTAGCAGCAATGAAATTAAAGAAAATACACCGATACGAACCTTTGTTGCAAACCTATTTACAACCGATGCAGATGTAAATACATTTACCTACACTTTGGTTGGTGGAGTTGGGTCTACCAATAACAATAGTTTTGTAATACAAGGCAATCAATTGCTTAGTAATGCAATATTTAACTACGAAGCGGTAAGCCAGTACAGTGTTCGTATACAAACAAATGACGGAAGGGGCGGCACATACGAAAAGCCATTTAATATTAATGTTTTAGATAGCAATGATGCGCCAACGGCCATAGCATTAAGTAATAGTTTAATTACAGAAAACCTTCCAATTGGAAGTTATGTAGGTGTTTTAAGCTCAACTGATCAAGACTTGGGAAGCCAGTTCACTTATGGTTTCGACAATGTATCAACAAACAACAATGATTTGTTCTTTATTTTTGGTAATGAGATAAGAACCGCATCTGTTTTCGATTACGAATCGAAAAAATTATACATTGTTTATGTAAGAACTACAGATGTGGCCGGAGCCTATTACACGCGCCAGTTTATTATTAATGTAAAAGATACCAATGATCTTCCTTCAGAAATGTTGTTAAACAACAGCAGTGTTTCTGAAAATAGGCCTACACGATCTTATGTGGGCAAACTATCAACCACAGATGCCGATCAGTTTGGTAATTTTACCTATTCATTGGTTTCGGGAGATGGCGCTACCAATAACAACGACTTTTTAATTTCAAACGATTCATTGTTAACCAATAATGTATTTAATTATGAAAACAAAAAAGTATACAATGTAAGGTTAAGAAGCACTGATGCTTCGGGAGGCACTATTGATCGTCAGTTTAACATCAACATCACTGATGATAATGATGCCCCAACACAACTAAGGTTATCAAATAATAAACTATTCGAGAACGATTCGGTACAGAAGCAAATTGGTGTTTTTACTGTTACAGATGAGGATATAAACGACCAGCACAGTTATACACTTGCAGCAGGAGCGGGCGACCAAGATAACGCATTGTTTATTATTGATGGAAACTCTTTGTTTAGCAATTTTATTGCCGATTACGAGTTGAAAAACACCTACAATGTTAGAATCAAAACAGAAGATAAAAACGGTGAAACTATTGAAGTTGCTTTCGTTATCAATATCAACGATACAAAAGAAAAACCTTCAATAAATAATCAGGCATTTATAATAAAAGAGAATGAGCCTGCAGGTACGCTTATTGGGGTAATTTCATCTACAAGTCCTGATGTTTCTGCTAACTTAAGATACAGTATAATCTCAGCAACTGATTTATTTGAAATTGACGAAATCTCGGGTGCATTAACAAATACTGTTGCATTCGATTATGAGAAAACAAGCAGATACAAAATAAAAGTACTGGTAAGAGATAATCAATCAGTAGTAAATGTTCTTTCAGATACAGCAGAAATTACGATAAACATTGCAGATGAGATAGAGCTTAACAAGCCTTTACCAGTAAACAATTTCATGTCGCCAGATGGAGATGGGGTAAACGATTTTTTTGAAATAGAAAACGTATCACTATACGCAGATTATAGCTTAAAGATATTTAATGATATTGGTATTGAACTGTACTCTACAAAGGCCAATTACCAGAACGATTGGAATGGTATGGTTGGAGGTAACAGAATAACAAATGGGGTATATTATTACTTATTCTATAATACGAATACAGGAAAAGAATTTAAGGGTACACTAAATGTTTTTGTTAAGTAATTAAAGATGCATAAATCATGATGAAATTTATAAAATTAACAATTGTACTAGTAGCGTTACATTTTTTCGCGAATAATGCAAATGCACAATACCGCGAAACGTTTTACACTACGTTGTTAAATCCATTCATAGCTAATCCAGCAGTTGCAGGTACATCAGGGGCTCCATTTGCTATGTTTAATGCCCGTACTTTAGTGGGTGGTGCAAGTTCTTCTGCCCGTACCATTAATTTTAGTGTACACACACCTTTAAATAATGTACCTAAATATGGTAACTCATCAGTTGGTTTAAAGTTTATCAGTCATAATGCAGGTGTTTTTCAAACCACCAACGCAGAGGCTGCCTATTCTGTTAAAGTTGATTTATCTAGAGATGACCATTTGAGTTTAGGATTAAGTTTAGGATTTATACAAACGGCTTTAGATAAAGACCTATTGAGTTCAAATGTTAACCTTGCCGACCCGAACATTGATGCTCCTCAGCTTAATCAATTTTTGTTTACAACGGGTGCTGGAATACTTTACCAAAATCGTAACGGTTTAGAGCTATACGCAGCATCGCCTATGTTGGTAAGCGTTTCAGAGCCACTTAGTGCCTTCGCATTAGTTGGAGCTAGCTATAAGTTTAATTTGGGTGGTCACTCGTCAACGAATTATTTAAAACCAGTAATCAATTTTTATAATTTCACCAATACACAAAAAGTAATTGATGGGTTGTTAAGTATGTATTTTAACGATGCATTTAAGTTACAACTGGGTTATAGATCAAGTGGGGCTGCTGTTGCAGGTCTTGGTTTTAATATTAACAGTTTCTTGGTTGCCTATAATTACTATCACTTTACAGGCGAATTTACCCGATATGCTCCTGCGCAAAACGAAATTGCTATTGCATTTAAGTTTAAGCCTCAGCGTAAATCTGGTAGACGTGGTGATGCGAATTACTGGTAATCATTAAGACTAAGCATACAGCATTATTAAAGGCCGAAGTTTACTTCGGCTTTTACTTATTTTTAAAATAGTTTAGTTGGTAATTTTATTACACTTCTAATTTTAACGTAACAAACGGAGATTGGGTAAGCATTGAAAATCAATTTGTTACTTACGATGAAAATATTAGCAGGTATTTTAAATAGGATGTTCCCTAATAAAGGTTATGTTAACAAATCAGCTTTGGTAATACATTTTTCTTATCCAAGATTTACAATGTTTAGTAAACCGAACCTATAGATATTTGCTATAGAGCAAATATTTTGAATACAATGCAGAAAGTTCTGAAAACACAAAGAGTGTGGTATTCGACCTTGTTGTTTTAAATGAGTCGCTATCAATGAAAAGATATGGAACAACACTAAACCAAGATGGTAAGGTGCTTTGGGTTATCCGCAAATTAATTGGATCGCTGGTTGCTCCATATCAAACCGAAACAACAAATGTATAATGCGTAGATTGTTATTTTGCTACTCAAATCAATGTAAGTAGTTATATATTTTTTAATCCTTAAAACAAATAGGTGCAGGTTTACGTACAAGGAACACTTGCAGAAAAACTAAATGAGAAAGTATTGGCTGTAACTGGAAAGCTTGGTGATGTTGTTGATTACATAAATATTGGAAATAGTAATTCTGCTGTTATAAATTGGCAGGCTCAATCAAGAGTATTAGTAATGAGAAATGGATTGCCTTTTGTTGAAATTAGAAGCAACAGTAATGTTGTAAGAACTAAATTAGTTAATTAGTAATAGATATTTTGAATATGAGAATTAGTAGAATATTAATAGCTTTTATAAGCTTGTTGTTTGTAATGAAATCAAGGGCCGCGGCACCAAATTGGACTGTAAATCCGAGTGCGTTTCAATATTCTATGACAGTAACTTCTGTTGCTAACGTAAATTGTATTGAGCTTGTTAATCCTACCAATAAGATTGCTGCTTTTGTTGGTGCAACTTGTAGGGGCGTATCATCAACAAGTACTATTATTAACGGAAAGTACATTGCCTATGTGGTTGTATATAGTAATGTTAATTCGGGCGAGACGGTAACATTTAAAATCTATGATGCTCCAACTGATGTTGTTTATGATGCTAAGGGAAGTGTTGTTTTTCAAGACAATGCCTCTTTTGGTGTAACCACCAGTCCATACACACTTAGAAACAACAATTTACCTACCGCATTAAACTTAAGTAATTCATCTATTAATGAGGGAGTTGCTATTAATACTAATATTGGTTCGTTTACTTCAGTTGATCCTGACTCTCCAGAAACCTTCACCTATACTCTTGTGTCTGGTGTTGGAAGTAATGATAACGCGTCATTTAATATTTTAAACAATACACTTCGTTCATCGCAGATATACAACTATGGTGCAAAAAACACCTATAGTATTAGGGTAAGAACAACGGATTCGAAAGGCTGCCATTTTGAACAACCCTTTGTTATAAGTGTATTAGATGTTAATACTGCTCCAATCGGAATATTTATTAGCGACTCTTCTATATTAGAAAAAGCTGGAATCCCTGCCGTTGTTGGTGTTTTATCTGCAAACGATAATGATTCGGGAGATGTAATGACTTACAGTTTAGTTAGCGGTTTTGGTAGCACCAACAACAATAGCTTTAATATTTCAGGTAATACACTTCGTGCATCTACTTCATTTAATTACGAGGTAAAAAACACTTACACAATTCGGGTGCGTGTTATGGATGTAGCCAGTAATATTTATGAGCGTGCAATAACTATTTTTGTTGATGATGTAAACGATGAACCAAGTAATATTTTAATTGATGGAAATGCTGTTGGAAAAAGTTTTGCTGAAAACAAACCCTTGGGTGCTGTTATTGCAACTTTATCTACCATTGATGAAGATACTTCAAATGTTTTCACTTATTCGTTTGTAAACACGGCAGGTAACAATAATAGTGATTTCTCTATTATTGGTAACCAGTTACGCACCAATGCTTTGTTTGATTACGAAACCAGACAGAACTATGTAATTTTTATTCAAACAAATGATGGAAACGGAGGCATATTTACTAAACAATTATTGCTAACGGTTACAGATAGCAATGATGCACCAACAAATATTAACATGACCAATGGTCAGGTATACGAGAATACTCCCACTAGTTATTTTGTTGCAAAAATTTCGGCAACTGATCCTGATGCTACTGGTACTTTTACTTACACACTTGTGTCGGGAGCGGGTAGTTCTGGAAATGGAGGTTTTAAAATAAGTAACGATACCTTATACTCTAATATGGTTTTTGATTATGAAACCCTAAATAGTTATAGCATTAGAATTCAAGTATCAGATGGAAACGGAGGAGTATTACAGCAAATAAAAATAATTACCATTTTAGATGCAAACGACACACCAGCCAATATAAACCTAACACAGAACCAAATAGAGGAGAACTTACCAATAAACACACCAATAGGAAGCTTTACAACAATAGATCAGGATGTAAGCAATACGTTTACCTATAACTTGGTAAGCGGTATAGGTTCTACAGATAATGCGAGCTTTAACATATCGGGCAATATATTGCGAGCATCAATATCTTTTGATTACGAAACAAAAAGCAGTTACAGCATACGTTTACGAACATCAGATAATGTGGGCTCATTTTACGAGAAGATATTTACTATATCGATAATAAATGTAGTTGATGCGCCAACCAATATTACACTAAGTAATGATAGCATAAACGAAAACACAGCAGCCAATACGTTAATAGGATTATTTGGCAGCACCAATCAAGATACGAACGTAACTTACACTTATAGTTTTGACAATTCGGTATCGGGTCATGATAATGCGAACTTTATCTTATCGGGTAACCAGTTAAGAAGCAATTCGGTATTTGATTATGAATTTAAAAACACCTATACGCTTTACATAACCACCACCTCAGGAGCAACATCATTTACAAAACTTATACAGGTATTTATACGCAATGTGAACGATGCACCGACCAATATATTTTTAAGTAACGCTACGTTATCGGAAAACAATGCAATAAAAACGTATATAGGTAATTTAACAACAGCCGACCCTGATAACAACACAAGCTATACGTATAGTTTGGTAAACGGTATCGGATCAACACATAATGGTTTGTTTGTGGTTTCGCAAGACAGCTTGTACAGCAGTAGTATTTTCGATTACGAAAACCAATCGAGTTACACCATACGAGTTCAAACCAGCGATAACCAAGGTGGTATTTTTCAGAAAATATTTATAGTAAATGTAAGCAACAGTAACGATGCACCTACCAATATAACGTTAAGTGAGGTAACAATAAACGAGAATATGGTTGCTAATACCAATATAGGATTGTTTAGTACAACTGATCAAGATACCGGAAACACTTACTTTTATACTTTGGTAAGTGGTATAGGCAGCACCGATAATGGCTATTTTATGATATCTGGCAATACATTACGCGCCACGTCTCAGTTTAACTTCGAGTTAAAAAACAGCTATACCATACGTGTACGCTCAACAGATAACCTAGGCTTGTGGTACGAAAAACAGTTTGTAATATCAGTTATTAACAGCAACGATGCACCAACTAATATTACACTAAGCAACGATAGCATAAGCGAGAACAGGCCAAGCAATACAGTTATTGGCACACTAATTACCACAGATGAAGACCTGGGCAATACGTTTGTATACAGCTTTGCCAATTTAATAGGTAATAACAATAACTTATTTACATTAACGGGCAACCAGTTAAGAACCAATAGTGTATTAAACTTCGAGCAACAAAGTGTGTACTTTGTATACGTACAATCTAATGATGGTAATGGAGGGGTTTATGTGAAGCAGTTTCAAATAAATGTAAAAGATAGCAATGATGCTCCAAACGATATTGCATTAAGTATTAATAGTATAATGGAAAATAGACCTACAGGCGCATTGGTCGGTATATTTAGTAGCACTGATGCTGATGTAAATAGCGGCTTTAATTACACATTGACTAATGGAACTGGCAGTGTTGATAATGGTAGTTTCCGTATTAGTAATGACAGTTTGTATACTACTGCGATACTTAATTTTGAGTTCAAGAACTCATACTCTATACGTGTTCAAAGTACTGACAATGGAAGCTTAGGCTTTCAAAAAGCTTTTACAATAACGATAAGTGATAGCAATGATTTACCTACAGATTTGAATGTCAATATCACATCTGTAAACGAAAACATGCCAACAGGTACGTTAGTGGGAACACTAAGTACTGTTGATGCAGATGTAGGCCAAACATTCGGTTATTCATTAGTATCAGGAGTGGGCTCAACCAATAATAGCCAATTTAGTATCATCGGAAATCAGCTATTAACCAATAGTATTTTTAACTACGAGTTAAAGAGCAGCTACACAATCCGCGTGCAAACCAACGATGGTAATGGAGGAACATTTGCAGATACCTTTAACATAAGCATATTAAATACCAACGATGCACCAACAAATATTTTACTAAGTAACAATGTGATAACCGAAAACAGAGTGGCAGGTTCTGTTGTAGGTTTATTAAGCACCATTGATGAAGATGCAAACACGTTTAATTACCAGTTTGCCAATATAGGCACCAACGATAACTCAAGCTTTTTAATAA
>JBILPP010000102.1:0-6145 GCA_044373765.1 Bacteroidia bacterium | reverse complement strand
TTAAGCGCTCAGCTACTGTATAATTCATTTTATAGTTCTTTTTTTTAGTTTAAAGTTCATGGTTCTTGGTTTGACATCCCACTCTTATTTTCCTTAAAAGGAAGACGCTTGATTTTCGTTTGTATGTTGATTGATTTTCAAATTCTAATTGTTACGTACTTTTTTTGAGGTTTAGTTCATTGTTAACGCAAATCAAAACTTCGATGTTCGGCATTCAATATTCATAATTCGATATTTCGAAACGCAGTTCAGCGTAGCTAATTTTAACATTACCTACAACTCATCTTCCGCCAAATATATTGCTTCCAACCCTTATCATGGTTGATCCGTGTTTTATGGCTAATTCATAATCGCTGCTCATGCCCATGCTTAATTCTGTAAAACTTTCCAGTTTTAAAATAGGGTAATTATTTATTTCTTGTTTTAGGTAGTTAAAAAATTGATGCAAGTTTTCAAATTCTTCTTCAATTTGATTTGGGTTTTCTGTGAAAGTGGCCATGCCCATCAATCCACAAATATTGATATTGTTAAGTTGTTGTTCGTTTGCGTATGTTAATAATTCAAACACTTCCTCATTACTTAAACCAAACTTTGTTTCTTCTTTTGCAATGTACACTTGCAGCAATACATTTATTATTCTGTTGTTTTTAAGGGCTTCTTTATTAATGGTTTCTAGCAATTTAATGCTGTCAACGGCATGTATTAAGTGTATAAACGGAGCAATGTATTTTACCTTATTGGTTTGCAAGTGGCCAATTAAATGCCACTCGGTATCTAATGGCATAAGGGGGTACTTATTAACCACTTCTTGTACCTTGTTTTCGCCAAAAGCACGCTGGTGGGCGGCATAAGCTTCCTGCAACATTTCTATAGGCTTAGTTTTACTTACCGCAATAAGTTTTACGTGGCTCGGTATTTGTTGCCTTATTTTTTCAATATTTGCAGCTATCATAATTTACACAATCTATCATGCAAAAATATCTTTTAGTAGCAATTTGTGCACTAATGTTTTCGGCTTGTATAAACTCAAACCAAAACCAATTGCCCGCCAACGTGTTAACACAACAACAAATGGAGGCTATATTGTATGATATGCATTTGGCCGAGGGCCTTTTAATATTGGAGCCCAAAGGAGGCGATACCACATCAAGAATAGCTTTAGGTATGTACGAAGAGATTTATAAAAAACACAATACCAGCCAAGAGTTGTTTAAATTAAGTTACCAATATTACACCAATAACCCTTTGGTGCTAGATAGTGTGTACAATAAAATTATTGAGCGATTAAGTGTACAAGAAAGTATTTTAAGAAAATAATGCCATACCCAAAACATATAGAGCAAAAGTTAGAGTTCGACCAGATAAAGCAGCTACTTATTAATAAGTGTATTAGCGAAGTTGGTGAGGAGTATGTTGGTAAAATGCGTTTTGCCAACAGATTTGACATAGTAGAAAAAATGCTTTTTCAAACCCAAGAGTTTAAACGCATACTAACAGAAGACAATCCTTTTCCAGCTGAGCATTATTATAACATTCAACCCTATTTGCGGAAAGCGGCTATTGAAGGAACTTTTTTGGTAGAAGACGAGTTACACCAAATTAGGTTGTTAATGCAAACCTTTGCCTCTATATGCAAATATTTTGAAGAACGTAATGATAAATATCCTCATGCAGCGGCTTTGTTTGCTGGCATTGTGTACAACCAACAAGTGGTTAAATACATAGAGCGTATATTGGATAACGAAGGCTTATTAAAGCCAAATGCTTCTCCTGAACTTTCAAAAATATCAGCCAAAATACAAGACCGCGAAAAGGAAGTGCGCAAACGCATGAGTCAGATATTTGAAAAGGCGCAAGCGCAAGGTTGGTTGGCCAATAGCGGAATTACCGTGCGTGATGGCCGTTTGGTATTGCCTGTCTTAGCCGAACATAAAAGACAAATTTCAGGTTTGGTACATGATGAATCGGCAACGGGACAAACTGTTTATTTAGAGCCTGCGGAGATTTTTGAAACCAACAACATTATTCGCGAGTTGCAGATACATTATAAACGTGAGCGCGAACGTATTTTAATAGAGGTTACCGATAAACTGAGGCCCATACTGCCCGAGTTAGAAAAATATTTGCAACGCATGGGTATTATTGATTTTATTAGGGCTAAAGCACTACTTGCCATAGAGCTTGATGCAGATATGCCTATACTTAGTAAACACATTGTTGTAAACTTGGTTGACGCTTATCATCCATTGCTTAAATTGAGTCACCAAAAGCAAGGCTTACCCGTTATACCACTTAGCTTAAATTTAAACCGCGATGGCAGAATATTGGTTATTTCGGGACCTAATGCTGGTGGAAAATCAGTGGCACTAAAGACCATTGGTTTGGTGCAATACATGTTGCAATGTGGTTTGTTGGTGCCTTGTAAAAGTCATTCTCAAATGAGTGTGTTTAATGATTTAATGGTTGATATTGGTGATGAACAAAGTATTGAAAACGATTTAAGTACTTATAGTTCTCACTTAAAGCACATGAAGTACTTTACCGAGTTTGCCGATGCTAAAACGTTGTTTTTAATTGACGAGTTTGGTACAGGAACCGACCCACAATTTGGTGGCCCACTGGCCGAAGCTATTTTAAATAGATTAAACATTAAGCAGGCATTTGGTGTGGTAAATACACATTACAGTAACCTTAAAAACTTTGCTGGTAATGCAAAGGGTTTGATTAACGCACGCATGCTTTTTGACCAAGAGCAATTACAACCATTGTATAAATTAGAAATTGGTCAGCCGGGTAGTTCGTATGCATTTGAAATTGCGCAAAAAACTGGGTTAAATGATGCCATAATAAGTTATGCCCGAAACAAGGTTGGCGATAAACAAAAACGTTTAGATGATTTATTGATTGAACTGGAGCGCGAAAAAAATCATGTAAACGAATTAAAAAAACGGTTTGAAGAAAAAGACATCAAAACTAAACAGTTGATGGAAGAGTACGAGAAGTTAAAAACAGATATTGAAACCAACCAAAAGCAATTAATTAACAAAGCCAAGCAAGAAGCTTTGGCTATTATTAGCGAGGCCAACAGCCGCATAGAGAACACCATCAGAGAAATAAGGGAAAAGAAAGCGGATACCGATACCATTAGAAAGGTTCGTAGTGAAATAAAGCAAGAAGTAGATCAATTAAAACAAGACACCACCGTACACCAAGAAACGGCACCTAAAAAGGTGATAAAGACAACCAACGCCAATTTACCTTTAATAATTGGTGCAACCGTTAGGCTTGATGGACAAATTGTAGATGGGCACGTTATTGAATTAAAGAAAAATAAAGTCTTAGTGGGTTTTGGAGATTTACAAAGTTGGGTTGATGTAAATAAACTGGAAGTGATGCCAGCATCAACTAAAAAAGTGGTGAAACAATCGCTAACCAGTTTTGACTTAAATGGCCGCATGCAAAATTTTAAAACCGAGTTAAACCTAATAGGTACAAGGGGAGAAGAGGCCATAAAAAAACTACAAGAATATATTGATGATGCTTACTTATTAGGCTTTAAAGATGTGCGCATTGTGCACGGAAAAGGTTATGGGATATTGCGCAAAATGGTACGCGAGTATTTAAAAAAGTGTAAGCAAGTAGAATACGTAACCGATGAACACATCGAATTGGGTGGCGATGGCGTGAGTTTGGTAACATTGAGGGTATAGGTATGGATAGTTTGCGTTCCTACTGTTGTGGCGGATTTAGAACCACTTCATATTCAGTAACACGATAACTTTTATAAACCAAAATATTGATTTTATCTTATAAACCTACATAGAAGCAGACGTGTTTTAGCATTACGTGTGCTTTTCCGGTTACACCAAGTTTCAAAAAGAACTGGCCATACTTATTAAGTAAAATCATCTAAATTTATCGACTGTCCTTAAGTCTTATACAATGGTTGTCTGCCGAAATATTTTGGGGCAATAAAATCAATTTCTTAATAATAAACAGCATTCACTAAATTAGAAGAACCAAATGTGTTATTTAGGTCCTCTGAAATCCATGAGGAGCTTAAAGTAGATTTACTTTTTGCCTGACCACTTGCATTAAACCCAATATACTTTGAGCCATTCCATGCAACGGTTACAACATTAGAAGAACCAAATGTATTATTAAGGTCTTCTGAAATCCAAGAGGAGCTTAATGTAGATTTACTTTTTGCTTGACCGCTTGCATTAAACCCAATATACTTTGATCCATTCCAAACAACAGCAACAACATTAGAAGAACCAAATGTATTATTAAGGTCTTCTGAAATCCATGAGGAGCTTAAAGTGGATTTACTTTTTGTCTGACCACTTGCATTAAACCCAATATATTTTGATCCGTTCCAAACAACGGCTACAACATTAGAAGAGCCGAATGTATTATTAAGGTCTTCCGAAATCCATGATGAGCTTAATGAAGACTTACTTTTTGTCTGACCACTTGCATTGAATCCCACAAATTTTGACCCGTTCCATACAGCTGAAACTACATTAGAAGAACCAAAAGTATTATTAAGGTCTTGCGATATCCAGGAAGAACTTAATGAAGATTTGGACTTAAGTTGGCCGCTTGCATTGAATCCAAAATAACCTCCATTACCACTGGATGCATTATAAATCGCATATAAAGTGAGGTTACTAACTACATTTAATGTGCTGCCAGGCAAATAGTTTTGACCACTGCCACTAGCTGTGGTATTCCATTTAATAAAAGAATTTCCATTCTTAGTTAATCCTCCTGTATTATTCTTAACCGTAACTTGAGAAGCTAAAGCGTATGTTGTATTGTCGACCGGAGCACTTCCTGAAGTGTTACCATTGCCATTATAAGTAACCATATATAAGGTACCTGCAACCCATTTGGCATATAAAGTTATGTTTGAATTGTTAAAAGTAATTGATGAAGAAGGAAAGTAATCTATACCGCTACCATCGGCTGCTGTGTTCCAACCGATAAAGGAGAAGTTGGTTTTTACAAGGTTGCCAGTATTTCCAAGAATTAGGGCTGAACTACCATTATCATATGCATTGCCGTCTATAGGTACCGTTCCTCCCGTATTACCATTGCCATTATAACCAATTGAGAATTGAAGGGCAGGTGTTTCATCAGTTTTCTTTTTGCATGTAGCAAATAAAACGACTAAGGTTAGAAGGAAAATATATTTTTTCATTTTTAAAATTTTAATCAAAATGTTGACTCAGAAATGTGCTAAATAACGGATCTGATCAAATGTAATTATTTTATGGAATTAAGTAAAGATTTTAACAATTTCAATAACTGCTTACCAATATGCTTTTTGTCTATCGAAATGTCGGAGAATTAATGCTAACTTATTAGTATGTGCGACTATTTGATCTGTTTGTTGCGCAAAATCATCATCCTATATGTGTTGTGAAGTGCCATAACTCACATATTTTTTATTACACAATATTTAAGTGGGATTATATTCAAACTAAAGCAGGTAAGTTTGGCTATTAATTGTTTTAAGGGTTTCATCATTAGGTTATACTTTGGTTAATCGAAAGTAAGTTAAGGTAAAGAAAATAACAAACGTTTAGCTTCGCTAAATACCCCAATGTAAAATATACTCAAAGCGAATTCAAACAACTGTCATGTAACTTCAATCTTTAGCAACTAATCCCCAATCAACCAATGCGTTTTTGCAATGCTGTTTTTTAATTTGGTATCCACATCAACTGCTTTGGCAAAGGTGTTCCATAGTGCTACGGTATCGTTTATTTCATCAATAATTACAGCCGCTTTTTTGCTGGCTATTAACTCCCCAATGGTTAATAAATCGGCACGGGTAATATCTTTTCTTTTATTGTTTATGCTTAAAGCATGTTGGCTTACCCATTCGCTGCCGGGGCGGTAGGCATGGCAAACATCATACGCAGGGGCAAGTTCCCAAGCACCACCTTTCTTTAACCTAAAAGCAAAGTTTTTGGTGTGGTCATCGCAATTGCGTGCAATCACATTAAACACCATACGCCTGAACATTTGCTCCATGTCTTGGTAAGTTAATTTTAACTCGCGCATGGTTTGAAACAACTGCTCGTAACTAAAGCTGTTTACCAAATTAAAATCAAAATGTTTTAATGCACAAAAG
>JBILPP010000101.1:0-6162 GCA_044373765.1 Bacteroidia bacterium | reverse complement strand
TTCTTCACGTTTACCATTTTTCATTAGCTCACCAACTTGCTTGGCAATTTTATTTGCCTCGGCTTGGTGGTTTTCCATTTGTTGTTTGGCGGCACGTGTTTTTTCATCAAGCACAAGTACCTCATCAACTACAGATGAAAATGCATGGTTGCGTTTATTTAAACGTTCCTTTACCTCTTGGGTGTTTTCTCTTAATACCGCTAATTGTAACATATAAAATGTTGCTATGGAAGCTGCATATGCAGCAAATCCTTATTCGTTGATAATTACTTTTTCCATCACATCACCTTGACGTATGGCATCGATTACTTCTAAACCTTCAATTACTTTACCAAAGCAAGTATGGTTTCTATCAAGGTGAGCAGTGTTTGTGCGGCTGTGGCAAATGAAAAACTGTGAGCCTCCAGTGTTACGTCCTGCATGTGCCATAGATAAAACTCCTTTATCGTGGTATTGGTTTTCTCCTGTTAATTCACAATCAATTTTGTAACCTGGACCACCATTACCAACACCATTTGGGCATCCGCCTTGTATTACAAAATCGGGTAATACGCGGTGAAATGTCAAACCATTGTAAAAACCACTTTGGGCTAACTTTGTAAAGTTGGCAACCGTATTAGGGGCATCGTTTTCGAAAAATTCAATTTTCATTACACCTTTAGCGGTGTGTATTTCAGCTGTTTTAGTCATAACTTTTTACATTAAGGAGTGCAAAAGTACACTTTTACATGATATTATAAATAGTGAATTGTAGGGTATGGCTTTCAAGTTTATGATGTATTAACTTTTACTATCTCCTTATAATTGCTATATTTAGCCTCATTTTAACTGCATTACTATGGCCCACGTTCCTCAACTAATAACAGATTTAGCGCTTATACTTTTCTCTGCAGGTGTAGTTTCACTTCTTTTTAAAAAGTTAAACCAGCCAGTGGTTTTGGGATATATCATTGCGGGATTGTTGGTTAGTCCAAATTATTCTTTATTCCCTACGGTAACGGAAGTTGATAGTATTAAAATATGGGCTGAAATTGGCGTTATTTTTCTACTCTTTAGCTTAGGGTTAGAGTTCAGTTTTAAAAAGTTGGTAAAGGTTGGGAGTACTGCAGCAATAACTGGTTTGTTTGAGGTAACAGCCATGCTCATTACTGGATATTTTGCTGGGCAATTATTAGGGTGGGGTAAAATGGATAGTATTTTCTTAGGTGGTATAATTGCCATATCATCAACCACCATTATTTTTAGAGCCTTTGATGAATTAGGTCTAAAAGCAAAGAAGTTTACTGGAACTGTAATTGGTATTTTAGTGATTGAAGATTTGGCTGCAGTTTTATTGATGGTGCTTTTATCTACATTAGCTGTAAGCCAAAAGTTCCAGGGGGGAGAAATGTTGGCTTCTGTATTAAAGCTGGGGTTTTTCTTGGTGTTGTGGTTTTTAATGGGCATATACTTGTTGCCAGGTTTGCTTAAAAAATTAAGTAAGCACATTAGCGATGAAACCTTATTAATTATTTCAATTGCATTGTGTTTAGGCATGGTATTGTTTGCGGCTAATGTTGGTTTTAGTGCGGCTTTAGGGGCTTTTATTATGGGTAGTATTTTGGCCGAAACAACCCAGGCCGAACGTATTGAACATGTGGTTAAATCGGTTAAGGATTTGTTCGGGGCTGTGTTTTTTGTTTCGGTAGGAATGCTTATCAATCCGGGGATATTGATAACCTACATAGGTCCAGTTATTTTATTGACTTTTATTGTGATGTTGGGTAAAACATTTTTTGTTACTAGTGGTGCATTAATAAGTGGTGTACCGCTAAAACAGAGCGTACAAGCAGGTACAAGTTTATCGCAAATTGGGGAGTTTAGTTTTATCATCGCCACACTTGGACTTACGTTGGGTGTAACCAGCGATTTCCTTTATCCTATTGCTGTTGGTGTATCGGTAATTACAACTTTTACCACTCCATACATGATTAGATTTGCCGAGCCTTTGTATGGTTTTTTAAACAGGGTGTTACCCACAAAATGGCTTCAAGTAATAAACGAATATTCGACCGGAGCGCAACATATTAATGCCGAAAGTGATTGGAAAAAAGTACTACATGAGTTTTTTCAAGTTATTGTTTTTAACGGGGTAATTTGTTTCGCTATTATTTTGGTGGTTACAAATTTTATAGATCCCTTTTTTACAGTTTGGGGTAAATGGGGAATTGTATTCACCACATTTATTGCAATAAGTGCCCTGGGGCCTTTTTTATATATGCTATCTGTGCGCAAAATTAATCGCCAATCATATACCGAGCTTTGGTTAAATAGATATAATCGTGGGCCAATAATAGGAATGGAAATAGCCCGTGTGGCTTTAGGGATTTTTTTAATAGGTTTCTTACTCGACCAGCTTTTTTCGACTTTTACAGCGCTTACCATTGGCGTATTGGTTATCGTTGTTGTAACGGTACTTTTCAGGAGACGTTTAACGGCCTTCTCTAATAGGATAGAGAAAAGGTTTATAGACAATTTATACCTTAGGGAAACCATGCATGTTAATTCTCCAATAGGGCATCTACTTCCTTGGGATGCCCACATGGCTAACTTTGATATTGATATAGATAGTACATTGGTTGGGATACCTCTGGAGGAACTAATGTTAAGAGAAAAGTTTGGGATTAACTTAGCCATGATTGAACGTGGTGCAAGAAAAATTATGATGCCAAACAAAGAAGATAAACTCTATCCCTTTGATAGAATTACGGTTATTGGTACTGACGAGCAAATTTTTAATTTTAAAAATACCATCGAAACGGCCAACAGCGCACAAGTGTTTGAACAAGCCGAAGGTGATGTAACCTTAACACAACTCACCGTTCATCCGGGGTTTATTTTTCTTGGTAAAACCATTCGAGAATCAAATTTTAGGAAATGTATTAACGGAATGATTGTAGGTATAGAGCGAAATGGAGAGCGCATCTTAAATCCAGATTCTAGTATGAAATTTGAACTGAATGATACCTTATGGATTGTAGGTGATAATAAGCTTGTTAAAGCATTGATTTAACAGGTTCATCGTATGTTTTTAATATCTTGATTGGTGCTACTGAAGTAGTACGGCCAAAAAAACATACCTATTTAAAAATAAACATTTATTTTGCACCCAAATTAAGAAAGCAATGAATTACGATTTAATAGTTATAGGTAGCGGACCTGGTGGTTATGTAGCTGCCATCCGTGCCAGCCAGTTAGGATTAAAAACGGCTATTGTTGAACGCGAAAATTTAGGCGGTATTTGCTTAAACTGGGGTTGTATTCCTACAAAAGCGTTGTTAAAATCGGCTCAAGTATTTGAGTACATTAAACATGCAAGTGATTATGGTATTAGTGTTAAAGATGCAGCTCACGATTTTAATGCGGTTGTTAAACGTAGCCGTGGAGTTGCTGATGGCATGAGTAAAGGTATTGCCTTCTTGATGAAGAAGAATAAAATTGATGTACTTATGGGTTCTGGCAAATTGGCCTCTGCGGGTAAAGTAGAAGTTACCGATGCTGCAGGTGCGAAAAAAACATATGAAGCCAAATCAATTATTTTAGCAACTGGTGCACGCAGCCGCGAGTTACCGAATGTAAAAGTAGATAACAAAAAGATTTTAGGTTACCGCGATGCCATGGTTATGGATAAACAACCTAAGTCTATGATTGTAATGGGCAGTGGTGCTATTGGTTGTGAGTTTGCTTACTTTTATAATGTGATGGGAACCAAAGTGACCATCGTTGAGTTTTTACCAACCATTCTTCCTATTGAAGATGAAGATGTATCGAAAGAAGTTGCTAAATCATTTAAGAAATCAGGCATAGAAATCATGACTGATTCTGCAGTTGAATCTGTTGATACAAGTGGTGCTGGTTGTAAAGTAAAAGTTAAAACCAAAACAGGTGTAATTGAATTAGAGGCTGATGTCGTATTATCGGCTGTAGGTATTCAAACCAACTTAGAAAACTTAGGTTTAGAAACTGTTGGTGTTAAACACGATAAAGGAAAAGTATTGGTTGATGATTTTTATGCAACCAACATTAAAGGTGTATATGCGATTGGTGATATTGTGAAAGGCCCTGCTTTGGCCCACGTAGCAAGTGCAGAAGGTATTATATGTGTAGAGAAAATTGCAGGTCATCACCCTGAAGCATTAAACTATAATAACATTCCAGGTTGTACTTATTGCTCTCCTGAGGTTGCCTCAGTTGGTTATACAGAAAAAGCAGCTAAAGAGGCTGGTTATGAAATTAAAGTGGGTAAATTCCCTTTCTCTGCTAGTGGTAAAGCAAGTGCTGCAGGAGTAAAAGAAGGTTTTGTGAAAGTGATTTTTGATGCTAAATATGGCGAGTTTTTAGGAGCCCACATGGTAGGTGCAAACGTTACCGAATTAATTGCTGAGGTTGTGGTTGCGCGTAAATTAGAAACTACTGGTATGGAAATTATTAAGTCGGTACATCCGCATCCAACCATGAGTGAAGCTATTATGGAAGCAGCTGCACAGGCTTATGGTGAGTGCATTCACTTATAGTATGCTTTATTAATCGTAACTAAAACGCCTTCATTCTAATTTGGAATGAAGGCGTTTTTTATTAGTGGAGATTGAAGTGTGTTGTTTGTATTTTAAAATAAGTATCGCGCCTCCATTCTGCCAATATGAAGTGTACGTTGTGAATCAGCGGATCTGCCATCATAGTTAATGGTAATTTGTAAGTTATTGCCCAAGCGTTGCTGGTAGTTAATATTCCATACCGCATTTTGTCCTACTGCTAAACCTTGTAACATATCATAACCTAACTGACTTTGGGCATCGCCATTAAACTTAATTTGATAGGAGCTAAGTTTCGCATTAATAACGCCTTGTTTAACTAAACTGTACCTAAACTCTGCACCTAATTCACGGTTATTGCTGTGCTGATTTCCTAGTTCATCTAAATTATTTCCTTCAAAATAACTGAACAATGCCGTAAGGCGTAAACGTGTATTTAATTGGTAACTTAAACGGGGTTTAAACTCAATAAATGTGTAGTTAAAATTATTGTCACTAAAAAAATCACTAGTATAAATACGTACCCCCGTGTTTATTGTGTTGGTAATACTCCATGATGAAGTCAGATTCCAGCGGAAATTAACGCCTTGTTCAGTGCGGTTCCTTGCCTCAAATCCATTTGTTAAAAACGTTTTGCTTCTTTGGTTTGAGTAAGTTATTTCGGCACCAAAAGTGAGGTTGCTGCGATTAAAAAACAAAGTGTTTCTGAATATAGAGTTTAATGATATTAAAGAGGTATCATTCACATTTAAAAAAAACGGGTTTAAAAAATCTTGGGTGTTAATCTGTGTTGTTTTTCTATCAATTTTTAATGCCGATTGATTGCTAAATTTACTCACCAATTTCCTAAAATCCTTTTTGCCATTCCATACCGCTGCAGGATTTATATTTAATGTTTGATTAAACTGGTTGGCGTTGGTGCTGATGTATGAATTGGTGGGTAAAAAAACACGGATGTAATTGGCCATGGGCTTATCGGCAATGCCTGCTAAAACAAACTCGTTTAGCTGTTGTGCGCCATCATCGTTAAAATCTTTCCATACATAAATACCTTGTCCAACCAATACTTCTACATACTGAAAATCTCGTCTTAATTCTTGACCCGAACCAATTTGATAATAAGTATTTGCCACAAATACCCGCATTAAAAAAGCGTAATCATATTCTATTCTTGCCAATAAGGTACGCTCAGGTTTTAGCCTAGTAATATTGGTGTCGCTAATTAAAAACTCGCGGTAAGTAAAGCTACCTGATAGCCTGTTCCCGTTTTTTTGCCTGATATCTGCACCTGTATTAAAGTTATGCCCAACAGTTGATTGCACCATTTCAGTATTTCGTGGCAATAAATCTATACGCTTGTTGTATGCCAAATGGTAGCGTACTTTGGTCGAGTCTGTATTGCGTATAAATGCGCCATATTGCTGATATCCATAACTACCGCTAAGCAATGTATCGCTGTTTTGCCTAAAATAACTTTGTTCAGTTTCTGCATTTAAACCACTGGTAAGTTTCCAAATTTTTCTTGTAACCTCTCCTTTGTACCTTCTAACGTTACTTGTTTGCGAGCCAAGTGTATTATTAGATGTTTTTA
>JBILPP010000100.1:0-6163 GCA_044373765.1 Bacteroidia bacterium | reverse complement strand
TTGCTTTGCTTTTTGAAAAAGTATTATTCAATCATAATTATATGAAAATTAAAACCATGATGATGTTATCGGCAATGGGCGCTGGGGTGCTAATGCAAAGTTGTAAAAGTGATAACAAAACCGCTACTACTAATGGTGGCGATGATAATTTTAACTACGAGTGTGATCGTTTTGCAGATATTCAAGTTTTACGCTACGAAATTACAGGCTTTAATGAGCTAACTGCAAAGCAAAAGGAATTGGCTTATTACCTTAGTGAAGCGGCAAACTGTGGTCGTGATATTATTTATGACCAAAAGTATAAACACAACTTGGCTATTAGAAAAACCATTGAAGCCATTTTAACATCATACCAAGGTGATAAAACAACTGATGATTACAAGAAGTTTGAAACCTATGCCAAGAAAGTATTTTTCGCTAATGGTATACATCATCATTACAGCAATATGAAATTTGTACCCGAGTGTAGTTTTGATTTTTTTGCTGCGGCAGTTCAAGCTACTCCTGTTGAAATGCTTCCTTTAAATGGTAGAACTGTTGATGCCTTTTTAGCTGAAATGAAACCTATTATTTTTGATTCCAAAGTTGATGCGAAAATCGTTGACTTATCAACCGGAATTGATAACGTGAAAGCATCTGCTAATAATTTTTATGAAGGATTATCTCAAGCTGAAGTGGAGGCTTATTATGATAGCCGAATGAATAAAAATGATGAGCAACCAATATCTTGGGGACTGAATAGCAAGATGGTTAAAGAAAATGGAGTAACAACAGAAAAGGTTTGGAAAGTTGGCGGGATGTATACTGCTGCCATTGAAAAGATTGTTTACTGGTTGGAAAAGGCAATAGCCGTTGCAGAAAACGATCAACAAAAGAAGACCCTTACTTTATTGGTTGAGTACTACAAAAGTGGTGATTTGAAGAAATGGGATGAATACAATATTGCATGGGTAAATGATACAGAAAGCAGGTTAGATGTGGTTAATGGATTTATAGAAGTTTATGGTGACGCGATTGGTAAACGTGGTACATTTGAATCTGTTGTTTCTATGAAAGATATGGAAGCGACAAAACGCATAGCTAAAATAGCAGCTAATGCGCAATGGTTTGAAGACCATTCTCCACTGTTACCCGAGCATAAGAAGAAAGAGGTTAAGGGCATTACTGCTAAAGTAATAACGGTTATTCAGGAAGCTGGAGATGCTGCACCATCTACTCCAATAGGTATTAATCTTCCAAATGCCAATTGGATTCGTCAGCAACATGGCTCTAAATCTGTTTCGTTAGGAAATGTGGTTCACTCTTATAATGTTGTTGGAGCAAAAAGTCCAATGATGCAAGAGTTTGCTTTAACTCCTGAAGAAATTGAATTGAATAAAAAATATGGTTCATTAGCGGGCGACTTACATACCGATATGCATGAGGTAATAGGTCATGCTTCAGGTCAAATTAACAAAGGTGTTGGCGATCCCGACCAAACACTAAAAAATTACGCCAGTACTTTAGAAGAAGCACGTGCAGATTTAGTTGCCTTATATTACGTGTACGACCAAAAATTAGTAGAGTTAGGCGTTATGCCAAATTTAGATGCTGGCAAGTGCGAATATGATGGTTACATGCGTGGGGGGTTAATTACCCAATTAACAAGAATTGAGTTAGGTGACAATTTAGAGGAAGCTCATATGCGTAACCGTCAGTTGGTAGCTGCTTGGGCTATGGAAAAAGGCAAGGCAAATAACGTGGTAGAATGGGTGAAAAAAGATGGGAAAACATATGTACGTGTAAACGACTATGCTAAACTACGTGATTTATTTGGACAACTATTACGCGAAATTCAACGCATAAAATCGGAAGGTGATTATGCAGCTGCAACTGCATTGGTTGAAGGTTATGGAGTAAAGGTTGATCAAACACTACTAAAAGAAGTGCGTGATCGTTTTGCTAAATTAAATACTGCGCCATATAAAGGTTTTATACAACCTCAACTAAATGCAACATATACTGGCGAAACCGTTAATGATGTTACAGTTACATACCCAGACAATTTTTTACAAAACCAATTGGAGTTGGGAAAAAAATACGGATTCTTACCAGTTTATAATTAAAATATTTGTTTTAAACTTTACCAAACGCCCGCATGTAAATGCGGGCGTTTTTTGTATTTTTGAGCTATGAAAAAAATTGCAGTAATATTATTTGTCATTTTATTTGTGCATGCAACACAAGCACAACCCATTGCGGCTGGTGTAAAGGTGGGTATAAATGTAAGCACATTAAGCAAGGCACCTAATTTAGGTGATGCCAACTCAACTACTGGTTTTGTTGTTGGTGGTTTTATGCGAGCAAGTACTGCAGGCTTTTTTATTCAGCCAGAAATATTACTAACACAACGTAGAGGTGTTTTTACCGATGATTCGAGTAAGCTAACTGTAACCAATACACTTACCTATTTGGATGTTCCCTTGTTGTTTGGATATAAAGTTGCTGTTTTTCGTTTTAGTGCTGGTCCTAATTTTCAGTTTTTAATGGGTGCAAATCAATCTGCATCTGTTGCAGTACTTAAGGATCCCAATTTTTCTAAAGATAATTTCAATGCTGTTACAATTGGATTACAAGCTGGTGTGGGAGTAAGCTTAGGTAAAATTAGTTTAGATGCCAGATATGATGCCAGTATTGGTGATTTGGGTAAAACTATTACTACACAAGCAGGACAGCAAATTAATTACAGCACACGTGCAAATATGTTTCAGCTAACACTTGGTTACCGTATTTTGTAATCATGAATATTGAATTATTCAGAGAATATTGCTTGAGTAAAAAGGGTGTTGAAGAAACCTTACCTTTTGATGAGGATACATTAGTGTACAAAGTAATGGGGAAGATGTTTGCATTAACCAGCTTTAGTGAACCCAATAGGTGCAACTTAAAATGCAACCCCGAATATGCATTAGATTTAAGAGCAAAATATACAGCTGTTACACCTGGTTTTCATATGAATAAATTGCATTGGAATACAGTGGTGTTTAATCAAGACGTTACGGATAAACTTGTGTTTGAATTGATTGATCATTCATATGAATTAGTGGTGAATGGACTTACCCAAAAACTTAAAAAAGAACTTATAAACGGATGAAAACAGCTTTATTTTTAGAATTGGTAGGCAGCATAATACTTATCGTAGTATGTGTGGTTGCCCTTTATCGTATGCGTAGCAATAAGTAACTAATACGTTTTGTTGGTAATTAATTTGTGGTTGTATTGTTGAATAATTGCCTGTAAGTATTTTTCCATTTCCTGTACCTTTTGTATAGGTGCTGTTTTATTTTCTATCAGGTTATTTAGCATCAAACTGTCGTTTTTTAAATCATAAAATCCAACACTTTTGGTGCCATCAAATTTTAATACAAAAGGATATTGTATGAATTGATACAGGCCACCATCAAATTGAATAGCTCCCTTTCCTGCAAAGCTAAAGTACGTTGTTTTTATGGCGGTAACTTTATTTAATATTAAAGGCATTATTCCAAGGTGATCAATAGTTTCTTGAATCAATAATGGGTTTTGGTTTTTTTGCATATTTGCTACATCAAATACAAACAGTGGTATGGCATATTTACCTTGTGCTGTTTGGTAATATGCTAACATATTCTCACTGCTATGATCGGCCGTAAAAACAAAAATAGTATTGTCATACCATGGTTCCTTTTTAGCTGTTTCAAAAAAATTTCTTATTGCATAATCAGTATATTCTACTGTAGCGTGAATGGGTAATGGTCCACCTTTAAATTTGTTTTTATATTCCATAGGCACCTCATAAGGATGATGAGATGAAAGGGTAAAAACAGTAGAGAAAAAAGGCTGTTTCTTTGCTGTTAACTCATGAGCTACGTATTGTAAATATGGTTCATCGGGAATGCCCCAATGTCCATCAAAGTCTTTTTTCTTTTTTGGGTATTCATTAAGCCCGTAATAATTTCCAGCTTGCGTATTCGCTATAAACCTATCAAAACTCATGGTGCCGTTTTTACCACCATGATAAAATGAAGTTTGATAACCACTTTTGGCAAGGTAATACCCAATGCTATGTAATTTGTTTGTTTGATAAAAGCTATTAATATAATCGCCAGGTATTAAACTAGGCATTGATGCAGTAATTGCGGGTATACCTTCAATACTTCGCTTACCGTTAGCATAGGCATTCATGTATACCTCGCTTAATTGCATCAGCGAATCTAAAAAAGGTGTGTATCCATTACCATTGTTATAAAAACCAACGTACTCTTTGCCCACACTTTCTAAAATAATAAGCACTACATTTTTACCTGGTGTTGCTTGTTTATTTAAGTTGGTATGGCTTGGGTTGAATAGGTTATTGGCTTCAGTCTCTAACATGTAGTTTTTTTCATCAACCCCTGTTTGTTCCATGGTCATTAACATTTGAAATGGTGTATTTAATGTTAATGGCATTAACTCTGCTCCAGCAATTTTAGCCGCATCTAAAGTGTTTAATGGCTTCAATCCTATGCTGCCTCTTGCTCCTAAAAAAGTTAAACCTATTATGAGTATCATCACACCAAACTCAACTAGTTTATTGCTTTTAGGTGATTTATTATTTACAATTTTAAGCCTTGGAAATATGTGCCAAGTGATAACTAGAATAGTAATAAGTAGAAGTAGCAAATACCAATAATCAATTAAATAAACTAATGGCGATACATTTTGTGCACTTTGCATTTTTAGCAATTCAAAGCCACTTCTTTTTCCACTAAAAGTAAAATATCCAATGTCTATAAAGTTTAACGTTAGCCCTAAAAATACAGCCAACATAAACAGTAACTTTATGGCAAATTGATAACCAATTTTATTTCTTATAGGAGAAGGGATAATATGCATCAATATGACCAATCCCAAAGAATACACTATTGCTGATGTATCAAACCAAATACCCGAAATAAAAGCTAAAATAATTTTAGTTACGGGTTGTGTTGAAAATATTTGAAAGTAGGTAATGAAAAAAAATATTCTGCAAAAAGTGTATAAGCCAAAGGCTAATAGCAGTCTTTTTAAAAGTAAGCTGATGTGCGGCAACTTTATATTCACGCTGACAAATATAGTATTTGAAAATTTAGCATGGTATTTTAAAAGGCTTTTGTTTATTTGCCAACGAGATGAACATTCAGCAGAACATATCGCTAAAAGAGTTTAATACATTTGGTATTGATGCCAAAGCAAGGGAGTTTGTGGTAATTAATACGGTAGAAGAACTGTGTATATTTTGTGCAGCTTTTAATTTAAGTGATAGAAACATTTTGGTGCTTGGTGGTGGAAGTAACGTTTTACTTACTGGCGACTTTGATGGCATGGTAATTAAAATGAATTTGAAGGGAATAGAAATGGTTTCTGAAAATGAGAACCATGTTTGGATAAAGGCCATGGCAGGTGAGGTATGGCATGATTTTGTGCTATACTGTATTGAAAAAGGATTGGGTGGTGTTGAAAATTTGAGTTTAATACCTGGTTGTGTAGGTGCAGCTCCAATGCAAAATATTGGCGCGTATGGTGTAGAGATTAAAGATACGTTTGATAGCTTGGAGGCTGTTGAAATAGCTTCTGGTGATATGGTAAAATTTTCCAATAGCGACTGTAAATTTGGATACCGAGAGAGTGTATTTAAACAAGAAGCGAAGGGTAAATACATTATATCTTCTGTAACTTTTAAGCTTACCAAACATCCTGTTTGCAACGTTTCTTATGGTGCTATACAACAAGTTTTGGCAGAGAAAACAATTACCAACCCTACAGTTAAAGAGGTTAGTGATGCGGTGGTTCATATAAGAGAAAGTAAGTTGCCTAATCCCAAGGTTTTGGGTAATGCAGGTAGTTTTTTTAAAAATCCGGAGATTCCTGCAGCACAATTTAACGCACTAAAAATTGATTATCCAACAATTGTAGGTTATCCGGCAAGCTCGGGAAATATTAAAGTGGCTGCAGGATGGTTAATTGAGCAAGCCGGTTGGCGCGGAAAGGTTGTTGGAAATGTAGGATCTCATAAAGACCAAGCATTGGTATTGGTTAATTATGGTGGTGCAACTGGCAGTGAGATTTGGCAATTGGCCATGGATATACAAGCAAGCGTGCAGCAAAAATTTGGCGTTACCATTAC
>JBILPP010000099.1:0-6173 GCA_044373765.1 Bacteroidia bacterium | reverse complement strand
GTGAAAGTGCAGGATTGGTTTTTGAAAACGAAAAGCGCTTTGATATGGTCGTTAGGCTTGATGCCAGCAACAGAACAGATATTGAAGATGTGAGAAACTTATTTGTTACCACACCTAAAGGGAATCAGATCCCAATAAGGCAATTGGCCGATGTGCAACTAAAAGTTGGACCAAACCAAATACAACGAGATGATGCGAAACGTAGAATTGTGGTTGGATTTAATGTGCGTAATAGCGATATTCAGACAGTTGTCGATGATCTCAAAAAGTCAATTGAAAAGGAAATTAAGTTTGAGCCAGGCTACTATCCAACTTATGGTGGTGCATTTAAAAACTTAGAAGAGGCACGTAATCGATTGATTGTTGCTGTTCCAATTGCTTTGCTACTTATTTTTATGATGCTGTTTTTTACTTTCCACTCGTTTAAGCAGGCTACACTGATTTTTACAGCTATACCATTAAGTACCATTGGCGGCATTGCTGCATTATGGATGCGCGATATGCCATTTAGTATTTCGGCTGGTATCGGTTTTATTGCCTTATTTGGTGTGGCAGTATTAAATGGTATTGTATTGATTGGAGAGTTTAATCACCTTAAACTAAATGAAACCAAAAATCCACTGGAGATTATTCTACGTGGAACATCAAGCAGATTACGCCCTGTGCTAATGACAGCCTTGGTAGCATCATTAGGCTTTTTACCCATGGCGCTGTCTCATGGTAGTGGTGCCGAAGTGCAAAAACCTCTTGCAACCGTTGTTATTGGTGGTTTAATTTCTGCTACCTTTTTAACCTTGTTTATTTTACCTGTGTTGTATTTGTTGTTTGAAAAAAGGGCTTATTTAAAAAGTAAAAAGTTGGCCGTGTTTATTCCTTTGCTTTTTGTATTCGGATTGAGTACGTATGCACAATCAACACAAGTTTTAAGCATGCAAGAGGCCGTGCAAAAAGCTTTAAGTAACAATGCAGGAGTTGCTGCAAATGAAACAAACATAACATACCAAAAAGCCATTAAGCGCACAGCCACCGAATTACCAAAAACAGATTTTACCTATATGCAAGGGCAATACAACAGCTTTTATAAAAACGACAATAACCTCACCGTTACACAAATTATTCCGTTTCCAACTGTATTTACTGCTCTAAATAAATTGGGAAAAAACCAAATAAAAGCTGGGGAACATCAACTGCAACATGTAAAAAACAATTTAGCTTTTGAAGTACGGCAAACATACACGCACCTACAATATTTATATGCGCAGCAAGCTTTGCTTCAAAAAACGGATAGCCTATTTCAAACATTTGCTCGTGCAGCAAAATTAAGGTATGATGCTGGCGAAGCCACTTTACTTGAAAAATCTACTGCACAAATGCATTTTATGGAAGCCCAAAATCAGCTAAAACAAAATCAACTAGAGATAGATGCAAGTATGTTTCAAATCATGGATTTGTTAAACACAAGCAATGCCATAACATTAAAAGAAACCGAATTAAAGCCTTTACTACTAGAATTAAATATTGATTCAGCCCAAATAAAAAACAACCCCATGTTGGCTTATATGCAGCAGCAAATAAACATAGCCAAACAACAAAAAAATGTGGAGTTAAATAAAACCTTACCCGATTTTAAAGTGGGTTATTTTAACCAAACCTTAATTGGGTCTTCAAATTATAATGATGCCAGCATTGCCAATTCTAGCAACCGTTTTCAAGGTTTTTTATTGGGTTTAAACATTCCGCTTTGGTATTTTCCAAATGCATCTAGAATAAAGGCCGCAAATATACAATCGCGCATTTCTCAACAATACTACCAACAATACGAAATAGGCTTAAACAATGAACACAAAACTGCTGTTGCTGAATATAAGCGTGCTAAAAACAATTTAGATTATTATATAAATAGCGCTTTACCAAACGCAGAATTGGTGCTTAATCAAGCTCAAAAAGCATATAAGCAAGGTGATATTAGTTACACCGAATATTTAAACGCCATACGTCATGCTACATTAATTAAACAAGATTATTGGCTAGCCGTAAAAAACCACAACTACACTGTTTTTAAAATACAATTCTTAGCTGGAATTAATCAAAAATAACATCATGAAAAATTTAAAATATAACATCATTCTTATAGCTACAGCGGCTTTAATTGGCGTATCATGCGGCAATAAAAACCCAACCGAAATTTCCGAGACAACTCCTGATAGCACTGCGGAAGAAATCATTGTTTTATCATCAACCCAATTTAACAATGCGGGTATTGTGTTAGCAAAATCTATTAGCCAAAACATCAACCAAAAAATAAAAGCAAATGGTAAACTGGATGTGCCGCCACAAAATTTGGTAAGTATATCTGCGTCTTATGGAGGATTTTTAAAAAGTACAAGCTTATTAGAAGGCATGCATGTGCATAAAGGTGAAGTAATTGCACAAATGGAGCACCCAGATTACATTCAGTTACAACAAGATTATTTAGAAAACAAAAGCACGCTTACATATTTAAAGAACGAATTCGACAGGCAACAAGAGTTGGCAAAAGAAGAGGTGAACAGTAAAAAAATATTGCAAAAAGCCAAAACAGATTTTGAGGTAGTTCAAGCCCGTGTTAATGGTTTACGAGCCAAGCTAGAGTTAATAAATATTGACGAAGCTAAATTGGAAAAAGGTGCCATTCAAAAAACGGTTGCACTTACCTCTCCTATTAACGGGTATGTTACTAAGGTAAATGTAAACATTGGTGCTTTTGTAACATCCAATACGGTTTTATTTGAAATTGTAGATACAGAGCATTTACATGCCGAGATTAGTGTGTTTGAGAAAGATATTCAACACATAAAAATTGGTCAAAAAGTGGCATTTACTTTGGCCAACGAAAACCAAGAACGTTTTGCCAAGGTGCATTTAATTGGCCGAGAAATTAGCGAAGACAGAACTGTACGCGTGCATTGTCATTTAAACCAGGAAGACAAAGACCTTTTACCGGGTATGTATTTAACCGCTTATATTGACGTAAAAGCCATTACGAACAATGCCCTACCAAACAATGCTTTTGTTGATTTTGAAGGTAAGTCATATGTATTTTTGTTGAGTAAAAAACAAAATGACAGTTATACTTTTATACGTGTTGAAGTTGAAAAAATTGGGAAAGAAAATGGGTTGACAGCCTTTACATCAAACCAAGATTTAAACAACAAAGAAATTGTTACCGAGGGTGCATACAAATTACTTTCGGCCATGATGGGTGGAGAGGAATAGTAAGGCAAGTATATTGAATTAACTTCTAAACAAAATATCTTTGATGTTGAGTTGGAGGTTAACGTGCCCATTAAAATGGTTTTCTTCTACGGTGTAGCAAATATCAAACGAAATGCCTTGTGATACCTTTTCGTAATGTTCGCCTAAGCCAAATGCAATGGCTTTAAAAATACGTCCACCATCTTCTTGGGTAATACTCATTTTTAAGTGATTGTTGCCCACTATCATTACATCGCCAACCTCCCAAACATTTTTACTCATAAACATTGGACTTTGATTTCCAGGGCCAAATGGGGAAAACTGTTTTAATACATTAAAAAACTTTGGAGAGATAGAACGAAGGGGTATTTCTGCATCGTATTCAATTTCGGGAGTTAAGCTGCGCTCTACTATATTGGATGAAACAATGCGTTCAAATTTTTCGGCAAATGGTTTTACGTTTTCTAACTTTAAGGTTAAACCAGCAGCATGTGTATGGCCGCCATATTGTTCTAATAAATCGCTGCACTCTTCAATGGCACTGTATAAATCAAAACCTTCAACCGAACGCGCGCTGCCTGTTGCAAGCCCGTTACTTTCGGTTAAAATGATGGTTGGGCGATAAAATTTTTCTATTAAACGTGAAGCAACAATACCAATAACACCTTTGTGCCATGCGTTGTTAAACAATACCGTTGATTTGCGGTCGGCAAATTGTTCGTCCTGTTTAATCATTTCAAAAGCCTGTAAGGTAATATCACTATCAAATAGCCTACGTTCAGTGTTGTGTTGATTAACCAACTCTGCAATTTCTTTTGCCGTGGCATAATCGTTTGATGTCATTAATCGAACCGAATCTTTTGCATCGGCAATACGCCCAGCAGCATTAATACGCGGACCAATAAAAAACACCACATCACTCACGCTATATTCTGGCTTAACAGCGTAGGTATCTAGCAAGGCACTTAAGCCTTTATTTGGGTTTGATTTTAACTTACGTAAGCCATGATGAACCAATATGCGGTTTTCATCCAAAATTGGAACCAAATCGGCAGAAATACTAATGGCTACTAAATCCATGTATTGTTCAACCTCGGCAAAAGGAATATTATGCTTAGCAGCATATGCTTGTATTAATTTAAACCCTATGCCACAGCCCGAAAGCTCTTTAAACGGATAAGGGCAATTTAATTGTTTGGGATTAAGAATAGCTACTGCATCGGGAATTACCTCGCCTGGTAAATGGTGATCGCAAATAATAAAATCAACGCCTTTTTCTTTGGCATAAGCCACACGATCTACAGATTTTATCCCACAATCTAAAGCAATAATTAACGAGAAATTGTTTTCTGAAGCCCAGTCAATACCTTTAAATGAAATGCCGTAACCCTCAATATACCTATCTGGAATATAAAAATCTACATGCGGATATCGGGCCAATAAAAAGGCGTAAACAATTGCAACAGATGTTGTTCCGTCCACATCATAATCACCATAAATTAAAATTTTCTCATTGGCCGCAATTGCCTGTTCGATTCTAATTATGCCTTTATCCATGCCAAGCATAATAAAAGGATCGTGTAAATCAGCGTATTGTGGACGAAAAAACTTTTTTGCGGCCTCAAAAGTAACTATACCCCTTTGGGCCAAAACACCTGAAAGCGTTTTGTTTACGTTGATAGCCGATGAAAGGTTTTCAACGATATCTTTTGAGGGTTCTTCTTTTGGTAACCAGCGTTTAGTCATTTTTAGTGGTACGAACTTAGTTAAAAATAGCCCAAAAGCCTAACCTTTATCGCAAATTATGCAGCGGTAGGAGGAGCATAAGCCAAACCATCTGCGTTAGCTGGATTAGTCCTGTGGCTGAAACAAAGTAAAAAAGTACACCATTAAGAATGCCTAATTAATCTCTTAATGTATGCTTTTGTGCTGTAAAAACAATGTGCAAGACTTGTTTTAGGCTACTCTACCCAATCGGCAATAAACACATTGGTATCGCGAGTTCCACCGTTATTTCTGTTTGATGAAAAGACCAGTTTTTTGCCATCAGGAGAAAACATAGGGAAAGCATTAAACTTGCTATCAAATGTTATTTGCTCCATCCCCGTTCCATCTGTGTTAACCATAAACAACTGGAAATCGTAGCCTTTATCGCTGTGGTGGTTTGATGAAAAGATGATTCTATTGCCACTTGGGTGGTAATAAGGTGCCCAATTGGCTTTGCCTAGTTTGGTTATTTGTTGCTGGTTGCTACCATCTAAATTCATGGTAAATATTTCCATATTGGTTGGTGCTACCAAACCCTTTGCAAGCAAATTTTTGTAATCTATCGTATCTGTGCCTTGCGGACGACTCGCTCTAAAGACAATTGTATTTCCATCTGGAGAAAAAAATGCACCTCCATCATAACCTAAAGTATTGGTGAGGCGTTTTACATTTTTGCCATTAATATCCATAATGTATAAATCCAAATCTCCATCGCGGGTAGAGGTAAATAATATTTTATCTCCTTTAGGTGATACTACAGATTCGGCATCATATCCTGGCGTTTCGGTTAACTGCTTTAATACTTTTCCTTTTTCATCTCCTATAAAAATATCGTAGTTGGGGTCTATTGACCACAAGTAGCGACCGCTGGTTTCTGGAGCAGGTGGACACTCGCTTCCAGCCTTAAAAGTAGATGCATAAATAATGCGTTTGTTATCGGGCAGGTAATAGCTACAGGTTGTTCGACCTTGTAAGTTACTTACATTTAAGGGTTGATAGATGCGATTATCTGCAGCTTCCTCAATGTCCATCCAAAAAATTTGGTCGCACTTTAAGCCCCAAGCGGGGTTATTGCTCTGAAACGATAGTTTTTTTCCGTCAAAGCTGAAATATGCTTCAGCATTATCACCCCCAAAAGTAAGTTGGCGTAAATTAGAAAAATGTTTTTCCTG
>JBILPP010000098.1:0-6219 GCA_044373765.1 Bacteroidia bacterium | reverse complement strand
TGCTGAAGTGCTTCAAACCAAAGCGGCATCGGTAACTGATATGATTAAGAAATTGGCCGATAAAAAGTTGTTGAATTATGAGAAGTATAAAGGAGTAGCATTAACAGAAAGAGGAAGAAAAGTTGCTGTTGATACCGTGCGTAAACACCGCTTATGGGAGTGCTTTTTATATGATAAGCTCAAGTTTGGATGGGATGAAGTACATGAAATTGCCGAACAATTGGAACACATCAATTCTGAATTATTAACTGATAAATTGGATGAGTTTTTAGATTTTCCAACACATGATCCCCATGGCGATCCAATTCCATCTAAAAATGGTGTGATTAAAAAGTCTAATTTTATTTTGTTGTGCGATGCAAAGCCAAACCAAACACTTGTAATGAGTGGGGTAGCGGATCATACTGCTGTTTTTTTACAACACCTTAATAAAATATCGGTGGTACTAGGAACTGAAATGCAGATTATGGAAAAAAACGATTATGATGGATCTATTGCAGTTAAGTTGTCGGGTAATAAATCGATGTATTTTAGTAAAGATGTAGCTAAAAATATTTTAGTTAAAGTAAAGTAATTTATGTCAAAAGAAAAATCGTTAAGCGAAGTGCACGAAAGTGTTTCTATTCCTGAAAAGAAAGGGTTTTGGCGTACCCTTTTGGCATTTATTGGCCCTGCATACTTGGTAAGTGTTGGTTACATGGATCCGGGGAACTGGGCTACTGACATCGCAGGTGGAAGTCAATTTGGGTATCAACTTATTTGGGTATTGTTGATGAGTAATTTGATGGCTTTGTTGTTACAAACTTTAGCCGCTCGTTTAGGTATTGTAAAAGGTTGGGATTTAGCGCAAGCTTCTCGCCAACAGTATGCAAAATGGGCTAACATTTCGCTGTATGCTTTTGCCGAAATTGCAATTGCAGCCTGCGATTTGGCTGAAATTATTGGTATGGCAATAGGGTTAAGTTTATTGTTTGATTTGCCTCTGATGTATGGCGTTTTAATTACGGTATTAGATACTTTTTTGTTGATGTTTTTGTTAAACAAAGGCGTGCGCAAGCTGGAGGCGTTTATATTGGTGCTCATATCAATAATTGGCATATCGTTTATTACCCAAATGTTAATTGTTAAACCTGATGCATCTGATATTGTAAAAGGGTTTATGCCACAATCGTTATCGGGTAATGCACTGTATATAGCAATTGGTATTATTGGTGCAACGGTAATGCCGCATAATTTATACCTGCACTCGGCATTGGTGCAAACGCGTAAGTTTGGTAAAGATGATGTTGGAATTAAACGTGCCATCAAATTTAATTTTATAGATTCTACCATTGCGCTCAACCTGGCTTTTTTTGTTAACTCAGCTATCCTTATTTTGGCTGCTACCGCATTTTATAAAAACGGCTATTTTCAAGTTGCTGATATCCAAGATGCACATAAATTGTTAACTGGAATTTTTGGAAGTTTAGCCCCTTCATTATTTGCTATTGCATTAATTGCTGCTGGCCAAAGTAGCACCATTACAGGAACACTTGCAGGCCAAATTGTAATGGAGGGTTATTTGAATTTACGCATCAGTCCTTGGTTGCGTAGAATAGTTACTCGTGTTATAGCAATTGCTCCTGCAATATTTACCATTTTTTATTTTGGCGAGGATAAAGTAGGGGAATTACTTATTTTAAGTCAAGTTATTTTAAGCATACAATTGGGATTTGCGGTTATTCCATTGATACATTTTAATAGCAGTAAAAAAGTAATGGGTAAGTTTGTAATTAACAAATATGTTAAAGTATTGGCATGGGTTGCCGCCATTATTATTGTTACGCTTAATATTAAATTAATAGGAGAGGAGTTAATCAAGTTTTTTGATACTCCAATTGGTGAGCTATTTTACGTTAGACTAATTGTTTTAATTATTGTTTTATATGCATTTGCGTTATTGTGCTACATTACCTTCGAGCCTTTTTTATCTCGTAAAAGAGTTGCTAAATCTGTTATACCGCATGGTAAAGCCATTGTTTTAAATGAGGTAATAAAACCAAATTACAACCATGTTGCATTAGCTGTTGATTTTAGTAAGCAAGATGAAAACACATTGCATCATGCCCTTTCTTTAGGTGGTAAAAATGCGCGATATCTGCTTATTCATGTTGTTGAATCTGCAGGTGCTATACATATGGGTAATGATATTTTAGATAAAGAGGCACAATTTGATTTAGATAACCTAAAGGTATACCAACAAAGTTTGCAACAAAAAGGCTATGTGGTTGATGTAAAATTGGGATTTGGTAAATCAGCCCGAACAATAAGTAATATTATAAATCAAACAGATGCTGATATTTTGGTAATGGGTGCACATGGCCATAAAGGGTTGAAAGACATCATTTTTGGTAGCACGGTTGACAAAGTAAGGCATCAGGTTAAAATTCCAGTATTGATTGTAAAATAGCGACAAATGACTTGTAATTAATGACAGGTTTCGTATTTTTGTTGTTAAATAAATGGTTATGGAAGTAAATGAACCAACAGTTAGCTACGGCAGCACCGATGACAACACGGTGTTATCCATCATGCACATGATTCGTGGTGGTATTTCTTATTTTCAGTTTGATAAGGTTTCTAAAAAAATACCATTTACACTTTCCGAATGGAGTAACATGCTCCATATTAGTGAGCGTACCATTCAGCGTTATCAAGCTGAAAACAAATCATTTGAGCCGCTTCAATCAGAAAAAATCACGCAATTAACCATGCTGTGTAATTATGGTATGCAAGTTTTTGGTTCTTCGGATGTTTTTTTTAAATGGCTTAATGAGCCAAGTATTGCGCTTGGGGGGGCTGCACCAAAATCTTTTTTGGATAACAGTTTCGGCATTGATTACATAAAAAATGAACTTGGCCGTATAGAGCACGGTGTATTGGCATAGTAATTATGGTTGTATATCGATTGGCGCGTAAGGCTTTTAAAGACGACCTAAAGGGAATTGGGGCAGAAAAATTTGGTGGCAGGTGGAACAATATTGGCGTGCCTTTAGTATACGCTTGCCAACATAGATCGTTGGCTTTGTTAGAAATTGCAGCACACATCCAACTTACATATTTACCTCAAGATTTTTATATGGTTGAATTAGAGATTCCCGATAGCGTTATTCAAATTGTGTCAGAAAATCAATTGCCACATAAGTGGATGGAGAACCCTCATAACAGTTTAACGCAATCGTTTGGTGATGCATTTGTTAAGCGAAATACAACTTTAGCTTTACGTGTTCCAAGTGCTATTGTTAAGCAAGAGTTTAATTTACTCATCAACCCTAATCATAAAGATTCTTATAAAGTTGAAATTATAAAGTCGTACCCGTTTGTTATTGATAATAGGTTGGCGAAATAAATGCTTATGAATATAGATTTAGCAGAACTAAAAAAGCAAGCACAGGCAAAGCGTGCCGATAATCAGAAGTTTTTTGAGCGTATTAAAAAACAACGCCCCAGCGAATTTGATCAAACCGTTCACAAATTGCATGATGCGGCATTTAAAAAAATTGATTGTTTGTCTTGTGCTAATTGCTGTAAAACTACAGGGCCGCTTTTTACACAGCGTGATATTAAAGTGTTAAGTAAGCATCTAAAAATAACTCCCCAACAGTTTATAGAAAAATATTTACGTGTTGATGAAGACAATGATTATGTTTTACAACAAGTACCTTGTGTGTTTTTAGGTAGTGATAATTATTGCGCTGTATACGACTATCGGCCACAAGCTTGCAGAGAATACCCGCATACCAACCAAAGTAAAATACATACTATTTTTAAAGAGACACTCAACAATACAGCTGTTTGTCCTGCTGTTTTTCAGATTGTAGAACGTTTAAAAAGCATGTATAAATAATTAAAATAAGGACAGTTTTTTGCCACTATTTTTGGCTTCAAAATCTAACAATACACTTTTCCTTTTTAAGCCCCACGCGTAACCAGTGAATTTACCATTGGCGGCTACAATTCTATGGCAAGGAACAACAATGGCCAATCTGTTTTTCGCATTTGCACTGGCTACTGCCCTTACTAAATTTACGTCATTAAACTTTTGTGCCAATTCTAAATAGCTAATGGTTTCGCCATAGGGCACCAATAAAATTTGTTCCCATATTTGTTGTTGAAATGCAGTACCTTCTTGCATTAAGGGCAAATCAAAATGTGTTCTTTTGCCATCAAAAAATTCAGTCAATTGCTGTTTTGTTTTTTTAGTTATTGCCGATTCACTAATTATGGAAGAAAATTCGTCATCGAAGTAAATTTGATGAATATGCGTTTTAGTAGCCTTAATAACTATTTTACCTATGGGAGATAAAAACACATCTATAAAAGGAAAGGCAACGATTTTCATGTTGCGAAAATACATTGCCTTTTAAAATGTTTGCTTGGGTTTTGTTCACAACTTCAATTAATGTGAAGTAAACACAAATACTTTTAGATACTAATTAGTTTTGTTCAATAACAGACGCAGCATTTTTTTTCAATGTTTCTAAATCGGTAAAGCCTTTTGCAATGGCATAGTATTTATCATTACGTACTAAAATAACCATAGGGTATCCTGTTACACCCCAGTTTGCTGTGGTTTGAAACCAATCATTGGTTTGTTTACGCATTTCTTCGCTGTTTAATTTTTCAATAAACGCTGCTTCATTAATGCCATATGGTTTAATTAATTCCTTATATACTTCTTCATCTCTCAAATCTTTTCCATCAACAAAATAGGCTATTTGAACTGCATGCGAAAATCCAACCACTTCTTCAGGGTTAAATTCTTTAAATGTTTCTATAGCAATGGCTGGTTTAATAGAGGATGACCAAAGCGTTTTGGTTTTTAATTGATCAAGATACGGTTGGCCGTATTGCATGCCCGAATATTCTTCCACTTTTTTGTATGCACCAAGTATGTATTCTGCAAAATCGCCAATTGGTCCTTCTCTATCACCAACTACCATTCCACCACTTACAACATCAAATTTAAAGGTGTCTTTATTGGCAGAATAAAAATCACCCATTACTTTTCCAAAACCAAAACACCAACCACACATTGGGTCTGAAACGTAAATTATTTTATCTTTTTCCATAATTATAAGTAACGGTACAATTTAGATTTTGAACTGAATTGAATTTTTGTCCCACTTTCATACTAACTAACATAAATATTAATTACTAAAGTTAACCTGTAATTTTTTAGCAATTGATAGGGGAGTAACTCGATCAAATTAATATGCTTCTGTCAGGCAACTATTGTTTAGTATTCTAATTCAATCATAGGTAAATCCATTACCAAAATGCGTGCATTGGAGAGCGCTTTGATATTAAAATTGGTATACTCTGTAATGCCCATTGCATCTCTTCTTTCTAGCTTTTCTCCATTAACTTCCACTTCCCCATCAATTACAAATACGTAAGCACCATTAGCTGTTTTTTTATTGGTGTACATCATTTCATTGTTGGCATCCATATCGGTTAAATTAAACCATGCTTGTTGATGAATAAATATAGCATCGCCTTCCTCTTGTGTATCTGGTTTGATAATTTCCTGCCATTTGTTTTTTCTGTCTTCAGGCAAAAAAGTTTTTTGATCGTAACGTGGTGTAACGTTGCCTTTGTCAGGGAAAACCCAAATTTGAAACAACTTAACGGGGGTGTTTTTGTCGGGGTTCATTTCCGAGTGAAAGACTCCTGTACCAGCACTCATCACTTGCACATCATTAGGTTTCATTATGCTTCCATTGCCCATACTGTCTTTATGTTCTAAAGAACCTTCCTGAACCAAGGTGATGATTTCCATGTTATCATGTGGGTGTTTGCCAAAGCCCATACCTTGGGCTACTTCGTCATCGTTTAATACGCGCAATGCACCAAAGTGTATTTTTGTTTGATCGTACCAACTTGCAAAACTGAAAGAATGTTTTGCATTAAGCCAACCATGATTTGCATGGCCTCTGTTTTCTTCTTTATGAATAAGTGTTTTCATTTATTTTAAATATAATTTGGTAGGTGCTTATTACCAAATACTATACAAATGTATTAACAATATATGTATATACAAATATTAGCATGAAAAATTTATCCTCTTAGTTTATCAAGTAGGGTGTTTAAGCTCTTGAACTCTAAAACCGTCAGGTTTTTGAATGATTTTAACCATATTTCGTTTTCGCTGTCTAACGCAGTTAAAAGGTTCAATCC
>JBILPP010000097.1:0-6256 GCA_044373765.1 Bacteroidia bacterium | reverse complement strand
TAACCTCTTCTTTTTGTATTGATATTTTAGGATTACAACGTAAAAAGGAATTGAGCGAAGCCCAACAAAGTAAAACTAGAATTACGGTTCATCTCACATTCTCGTTTATTTTCTTACTATTTGTGCTTTATTTTAAATGGCTTGATAACAAATCTATTATTGGAATTTTACTTGATATTGCTGGATACACCTATGGGCCATTGTTGGGATTGTTTGCGTTTGGCATGTTAACCAAACGCACCATTACAGATAAATTAGCGCCCATTATTTGCTTGGTAGCACCAGCTATTTGTTACCTAATTCAATACAATAGTGCCAGTTGGTTTGGTAATTATCAAATAGGAATTGAAATGCTGATATTAAATGGGGCACTAACGTTTATGGGTTTATTTGTTGTTAGTAAAAAAACAGCGTATTCATAATATTAGCTACCAAAATTGCCACCATTTTTTTTCTATACCAATGTAAATGCCATCTACACGGTTTTGCACGGTGTAAGGTTTAATGTAATCACCTTGTTTACCTTGTCCTGTTTTTAGGTTGTATTTATAACGGTGTACTGGACAAACCACAAAGTCATCCTCACACCAACCACCCCTACCTAAATGAGCTCCTGCATGCGGACATTTATCATCAACTGCATAATAGCCAGAAGAAGTATAAGCCAAACAAATACGCTTTCCCTCAATTTCAATGGTGCGCGTTGTGTTGATTTGTTGGGGCTCAATGCCGTGTAATTTAAAATCGTATACTTTAAAAAAGCGAATCATGCTTGGCGAATTTGATTAATTATTACTCAACAGGCAACAAAAGTAGTTTTAATTTAATACTCGTTTGATCATTGTTTAGCAACAAAACCAAACTATCATCACTTAAATGTTGAAACGGAACTTTTTTTGTTGAAGCAACTCCATCTTTTTCAACATCACTAATGAAAGTAATGGCATTACCGCTTATTTTCCATTTTCCTGTTGCAGTTCCAGCAGCATTCCCAGTTATGTATGTTCCATCATCATTAAACTCATACAAGTTTTTAAGAAGCACATCGCGCAATACCGCTTGTTGCCTTAACATTAAATTACCCTGCATGGTATCACTTTGCAGGATAGCTTTCTCGGCATCAACAAAAGTAACATCAGCTACTCGCCAACGTTTAATTAATACTTTTTCTTTTTTACTTGTGCATGCCATAAAAACAAACAGCACAAAAACAGAGGCCCAGATTTTACCCATATTATATTATTGTTGAGTGGTGCAATACCTTTTTTGGTACAAGCATAAGGTTAAAAATTCAACCACAATCTAACTACAAAAAACTAAATTTGCTTAAATTTAAGCATTTACAATTCACTATTTTACACCTAAAGTATTCAGCATGAAAACAGTAGACACTATAAACTTTGCCGGAAAAAAGGCTTTGATTCGTGTAGATTTTAACGTTCCGTTAGATAAACAAACTTTTACAGTAACTGATGATGCGCGCATTCGTGCAACAGTTCCTACCATTAAAAAAATATTAGCCGATGGCGGAAGCTGCATTTTGATGAGCCATTTAGGTCGCCCGTTAAAAAAATTAAAAGAAGACGGTACTGTTGATGTTGAAAAATACACATTGAGGCACGTTGTTGCCAAAGCCTCTGAATTATTTGGTGTTGAGGTACAATTCGCATCAGATTGCATAGGACGAGATGCTACTGATAAAGCCGCTGATTTAAATCCTGGAGAAATTTTATTATTAGAAAATTTACGTTTTAATAAGGAAGAAGAAAAAGGTGATGCAGAATTTGCTGAAAAACTAAGCAAATTAGGTGATGTATATGTAAATGATGCTTTTGGCACCGCACACCGTGCACATGCCAGTACCGCAGTTATTGCTCATTTTTTCACTCAAAAATGTTTTGGTTATGTAATGGCAAAAGAAGTAGCCAATGCTGAGTTGGTAATGAAAAATGCTGCTCGTCCGTTTACCGCCATTACAGGTGGTGCAAAGGTTAGCGACAAACTTTTAATTTTAGAAAACTTAATTGACAAAGTAGATAACTTGATCATTGGTGGTGGTATGGCATACACATTTTTAAAAGCCATGGGTTACGAAATTGGATCGAGTTTATGTGAAGAAGACCGTTTGCAACTTTGCCTTGATTTAATGGCCAAAGCAAAAGCAAAAGGCGTAAACCTCATGTTGCCTTTTGATAGTGTAGTAGCTGATGCGTTTAGCAACGATGCCAACCATAAAGTTTGCGACAACAAACACATTGAAGCTGGTTGGATGGGGTTAGACATTGGACCAAAAGCAGCTGATGATTATGCAGCGGTGATTAAACAATCGAAAACCATTTTATGGAACGGCCCAATGGGTGTGTTTGAAATGAGCAGTTATGAAAACGGCACCAAACAAGCCGCTATTGCTGTAGCCGAGGCCACCAAAAACGGTGCATTTAGTTTAATTGGTGGTGGCGATAGTGCTGCAGCCGTTGCTAAATTTGGTTTCGAAAAAGAAGTAAGCTATATAAGTACAGGTGGTGGTGCTTTGCTTGAGTATTTTGAAGGCAAAGAACTACCAGGTATAAAAGCCATAAACGAATAAAACCAATTATAAACCACCAATTGAAAATACAATTGGTGGTTTATTTATTACCATGAGCACATGCAGCTTAAGCAAACAAAATTATACCACTACAAATTAGCCATTGCTTGGGCGCTGCTTATTTTATTTGCTTGCGGTGCACAACCTGGCACATTGGCTCAACTTAAGCTCGAAGATTTATTTGGTTACGATAAACCCATACATGCGTTGTTGTTTGGTGTGCAAGCCTGGTTGTTAATTAATGCTAACTTACAATACACCGCCCAAAACCCTAAAAAAATTATTGTAATCTGGTGTACCATTAGTGCGGGCTACGGAGCATTAATTGAGTTGATGCAAAAGTTTATTTTTACAGGCCGCAGTTACGATTATTTTGATATGATAGCCAACACTCTTGGTTGTTTAATTGTGTATTTTGTTGTTTCGAAAAAGATAAAACATGTTTGATATTATTTCTCCGGCCATACAGCAATATTGCGATGACCACACCCAATCCGAAAGCGAAGTTTTAAAAAAACTATCGCGCCATACTTTTGCCAATGTATTGCAACCACGTATGCTTAGTGGGCATTTTCAAGGCAGGTTGCTAAGTATGTTTAGCCAAATGATTAAGCCAAAATACATTTTAGAAATTGGTACTTACACGGGTTACTCGGCCATTTGTTTGGCCGAAGGTTTACAAGAAGGTGGGCGGTTAATTACCATTGATGTAAACCCAGAACAAGAAGATAACATTCACCGCTTTATTGAAGAAGCAGGTATGAAAAATAGCATACAGTTTATTGTGGGCGATGCATATAATATTATTAAAACTTTACCCCACAAATTTGATTTGATTTTTATTGATGCCGATAAACCTAACTACCTAAAATATTACAACCAAGCCATGGAGTATTTGAACATTGGTGGTTATGTGATTGCCGATAATGTATTGTGGAGCGGTAAAGTGGTTGATGAAAAAAGTTTACAAAAAGATAAAGACACCCAACTGCTTGATGAGTTTAACAAGCACTTGCACAACGATCCTAGGCTGGAGCACATTTTATTACCTATACGAGATGGTTTGATGATGGGTAGAAAAATATCGGATTAAATTCGTTAAAGTTATTTTACTCTACCCGCAGATGTGTAATGCTTTTGATAATAAGCTTCGCTTAAATTGTTAATCATAACACCTTTACTTGTGCTAACATGAGCAAACCAACCCTCTTTTAAATACACGCCCACATGCGAAACTTTTTTAGCATTTATTTTAAAAAAAACCAAGTCTCCTTCGCTTAAATTTTTGGTCTTTATTTCTTTGCTTTCAAGTTGCATTTCTGCAGCCGTTCGGGGCAATTTGTTGCCGTACACTTGTTGGTGTAAAAGCTGAATGAAACATGAACAATCAATTGCTAAATTCGAGCAACTACCTAATTTATGTGGCACTCCCAGCCAATTACCCACAAACTTATATAGCTTAATATGATCTGATTTGTTGATGTCCAGATTTAGTTTATCACTGAGCGCACGGTATTCTTTTTTGGTGAATGATGTCTTTGGTGTTTGATGTACACCTTTTTTACTCTTACAAGAAGCAAGTGCCACCAACAACAAAACAAAAAAGAGGCCAATATTTTTCATCGGCCTCAAATATCTAATAAATTTAAATGAATTACACAACAGGCTTAAATCCTTCAAACGCCTGAAGACAATCGTTGCAGTAGTGCATACTGCGACAAAGTGTTGGTCCAAACGGACTTTTCATTTCAGTATTTTTACTTCCACAAAATGGGCACTCGGTATGCTCAAGCAATTCCATGGTTACTTCACCGCTGTGCTTAACAGGTGGTGCCAATCCGTGTTTTTTTAAACACATTAAACCCCTTTCGGTAAGTTTATTGCTGTCCCAGGGTTTATCAAAAGTTGTAACAACTTCTATTTGGGTAATACCCATTTCTTTTAACCTATCAGCAACCATGCCTTCCATCATTTTTATGGCTGGGCACCCCGTAAATGTGGGTGTCATTTCAACAAACACACTGCTTTCGCCACGCACTTCCACCTTGGTAATAATCCCCATATCAACCATGCTTAAGGTTGGTATTTCTGGATCTTTAACCAACTCAAGGCCTTTCCAAATTTCTTGTTCTGTAATCATACACAAATTGCTTTACTATAAACTTAAACCAACATCACGCGTGTAATGTTTACTACCACTCTGCACTTGGGTCCACCCTAAATACTTCACTCATTTCATCTACCAAAGGATCTAAATGTTCGGTATGCAAACCTATGCGCCCACCAAATTTAGGCTCCCAAGCATTTTCATGAGGAATGGTAAGTGTTGCTTTGGTTAATGTTGGTGTAATGGTTTCTAACCAGCGATGTTGTAAATCTGCCTCGCCTGCAAATATACCTTCGCTTTTTAAAATAGTTTCATATTTGCCTTCTTCAAACAAACCCAAAGCATAGTTCCATGCATCGTTTAACGCATTTTGCATGCGAGCTTTACTTTCTTCATTTGCACTACCTAATTTTACAATCCAGGTATTGGCATGAAAAACATGGTACTTTAACTCCCCTTTTATTTTGCGAGCAACTTTTGCCAATGGTTCATAACTGCTATTAGCAAGCATTTCAAAACGCAATTGATCAGCTACATCATATAAGAAATGACGCATTAAACTGAAATCGTAATCACCATTTGGTAACTCAACAAACTGTGCATTATGAAACTGTTTAGCATTACGCGTAAAAGCAACAGTATCTGGCTCCTGTTCGCCCAATTCATGCAACAATTGAAACAATGCTTGCGATTGTCCGATTTTATCTTGTGCCATAGAAGAGAAGGCGATGTCTTCTTCTAATATAGGACCCAACCCAGTCCATTCGCTGTTTCTATGTCCAATAATTAAAAGATCATCGGCCATTTTGTACAGTAACTCTTTTATTGCTGTTGTATTCATATCAATTCAATTTTAAATATTTATAAGTATCGGGTGCTAAAGAAAAATACTTTGCGTTTAATTGGTTGTCGTATACTGTGAGGTAAAATGAAACCATTAAAAACACATTTGGATTAATTTCATTTAATGTTTTTTGTGCATCAATTTTATTGTTAAATATATATACTGTTTTCACTTTTTTAGGGTGATGTATTGCGCTATACAATAATTGCTCGCACGCATTGGCCCACATGGCAAAAGGATAAGAAACATCCTTATTCAAAACATAAAATTTTGACCCCTCTTGCATTTGTGCTGCTTCAGCTTGTTGCTTAACTAAACTTAATCTGTAATTATATTTTACCGATGCCTCTAATATTTTAACTGTTCCAGCAACCAAACATCCAACGGTTAAAATGGTTAAAAAAAGTTGTACTTTTTTTTGTTGATAGATTAAACTGGCATCAAACAAAACATTAGCAAAGCCTATGGAAACAATGGCACCGTAGCATAAAAAAATACGTTCCATCATGATCTCAGAATCGCCCTTAAACAACACAGATGCTAAAACTACATAACCAATTGATATTAGAAATAAAAACAACAGCTTTAGCCATTGCTTTTTATAACCGAACCAGCTTAAAGTGATTAGTAACATAAGAGTTGGAAGCAAATACAAGCCTTGCAATCGCAAAATAAAAAACTTGAACACATACGCGTCATTAAGGCTTAATAGGGCATC
>JBILPP010000096.1:0-6323 GCA_044373765.1 Bacteroidia bacterium | reverse complement strand
TAAGTTGGTATTGATAAAAAGCCAACCAAACATATTGTTAAAAAGACAGTGAGCGCAGTAAAATGTTTTCCCATTTATTCTTATTTAATAGAAGTGTAACACAATAATAAGGGTAATAACCAGATTTTAAAAACATAATATGTGGATAATCAATCTATCACTTACTTGTTCTGCGCTTAAAATAGTTTTCAAGCCAAGTAATACCAACACTTTTTTGTAACTTATATTGATAACACATAAATTGCCGCTTATGTTAAAACACCTTACCTTATTAGCAGGCGCTTTTTTAATCAGTTTAATTTCTGTTGCTCAGTTGGGCGAATATCGAAGCGTTTCAAACCCTTATTATTGGAAAAACCGCAAACCTTTCGAAGGTTATTGGCAACAAGATGTGCATTACAGCATTAAGGTAACTTTATATGATTCCTTGGATATAGTGGGAGGGAAAGAGGAATTGGTTTATTACAACAATTCTCCCGACACGTTGAAAGAAGTGTATTTTCATTTGTATCAGAATGCATTTTTAAAGGGTGGTTATTTGGAGCAGTTAAATTTGGCGAACAATTTTCATCAAAAATTTGGTAAGTACGAAGCGGTTGGTAAGGGTACCGAGATTGAAAGTGTAATTGTAAAGCGTATAATTATGGGTGGCCATTCTGTTGATGAGCAAGGCCAACAAAATGCTGTTGACCCATTGATTGAAAAAATTGAAATCAAACCACAATTAGATTTTAGCATCATGAAGGTGGTATTGGATGAGCCCATTGCACCAAATACCGCTATTTCTTTTGAGATAAAATTTAAGACTTATTTTGATGCGGGTGGCGATCAGCGTAGGCGCATGAAAACTTTTGATGCTTATGGTAACAAACATTTTGATGGGGTTCATTGGTATCCGCGTATTTGCGTGTATGACAGGAAATTTGGATGGGAAACAGATCAGCATTTGGGCAAAGAGTTTTATGGCGATTTTGGAACATTTGATGTTCAACTCACCATGCCAAGCCATTATGTAATGGATGCTACTGGATTGCTAACAAATAGGGAGGAGGTTTTACCCGCTGATTTACGAGCCAAACTTGACATCAAAAATTTTAAAGATAAACCACTATACGAAAAACCATCTGTTATTACACCCAATAACGGGACTTATAAAACTTGGCGTTTTAGGGCCATAAATGTTCATGATTTTGCATGGACTGCTGATCCAACTTATCGCATAGGTGAGGTAAATTTAAAATTACCTGATGGTGGTATTGTTCAATGTGTTTCTTTGGCACAAGAACCGCATGCTGCGCGTTGGCAAGATGCAGCATCATTTGCCGCTAAGGTTATTGATGTTTATTCTCGCGATTTTGGTTTGTATGCTTATCCTAAAATGATTGTTGCTGATGCACGAGATGGTATGGAATATCCGATGTTAACCTTAGATGGCGGTTTGTCTCCGGGCTATTACGGATTGTTTGCACACGAAATTGGCCATAATTGGTTTTTTGGAATGGTGGGTAACAACGAAACCTATCGTGCAAGCTTAGATGAAGGGTTTACGCAGTTTCTTACCCATTGGTCAATGACTCGCCTCACGCGTGAGCATCCAACTACTTCTAATAAAGGTTATGTGGCTAAAAATTATAAGCCGCTACCACTCATGGATCAAAATGTATACAATGGCTATTTTCGTGATGCCATTAATAAAAGTGACATGCCATTAAATACCCATAGTGATGATTTTAATGGTTCCTTGCATCATGGGGGTGGTTACAGTAATGTGTATTATAAAACTGCCACCATGCTGTATAACATGCAGTATGTATTGGGCGATAGTTTATTCTTAGGTGCCATGCAACATTATTTTAACCAATGGAAAATGGCACATCCATATTTCGAAGATTTTAGAAACAGCATAATAAATTACACACATGTAGATTTAAATTGGTTTTTTGACCAATGGATGGAAACCACCAAAACGATAGATTATGCGATTAAGGGTAAAGCAAAACGATTAAAAAATAGCGATGGTACACCAGGCGATTATTATGAAGTAAAGTTAAAACGAATTGGCCAAATGCAAATGCCAATTGATTTAATGGCTTACAGTAATGATGGAAAAATTTATACCAGTTATGTAAGCAATAGATACTACTTCAAAAAACCGATAACCAAACAAAATGATACACCTCAAAATACATGGCTGGGTTGGGGTACATTAAACCCCACATACAAAGCTAAAGTTTATTGTCCCGGAGGTTTAACAAAGGTAAGCATCGACACCACATACCGATTAGCGGATGTAAACCAGCTAAATAATAGTACCAAGTTGCCTGTTAAATTTACAATCGATCACCACATCAAAAATCCATTGACACGCAGGTATTATGTTTTAAAATGGAGACCTGATATTTGGTATAACAGTATAGATGGTATTAAAGCCGGGTTGCACTTGAATGGTAACTACTATAATTACAAGCATACTTTTCGTGCTACTGCATGGTATAACACGCAAGTATTAAAGGAAGATAAGTACACTACACATCAACCCATCAATTATTTATTTAGCTATCAAAACAACATAGCGCGTGATTTTAACTACAACATACAATCACGTTTGTTAGATGGACTTTGGATGCACCAAGCTGGTGTTCAGAAAAAGTATGGCAAAAATACTTTTGCAGCTTACTTTAAAAGTATGTACCGCAACGATGTTAATGATTTAGCTTATTTGTTATATCCAAGTTCATGGAATGCAGGTAAGTTTAATAACACTCTCAATTTAGAAGTTACTCGTGCCTATTCATACAAACGTGGTGCTGGACAAATAGCACTTGGTATGCGCAATACTGCTTTAGGCAGTGATTACCATTATGCAAGTATTCATTTAACTGTGATTAACGATAATAAATTAGGCAAGATTGATTTTCGCACGCGTGTGTTTGCTCAATACATGACAGGTAATGACGTAGCGCCTGAAAGCAGATTAAACGCGGCCGGAGCGAATAGTGAGCAATTTATGGATAATAAATATTTACGCTCTTTGGCTTTTGTGCCAACAGGTTGGTTAGGTTATGGCGCCAATGTAAATCATCTACATTATGGTGGCGGATTAAACGTACGTGGATATGCAGGTTATGCATTGCCTAATAATGTGCAAGGTACACAAGTACAAATGTACACAGGCATGAGTGGGGCTAGTATAAATGGAGAATTGGAATTAGATCGTTTGGTAAAATTCACACCCAAGTATTTAAGAGATTACCTGCATGTAGATCTCTATTTATTTGGTGATGCAGGTGTTTTACAAAACAATTTTAAAGCAGGAGAGTATGGTTTGTCTTCAAATAAAACAGTAACTGGAAACTTATTATTGAGCGCAGGAACAGGTGCTGTTTTAACCATTAAAAAGTGGGGTAAATTAGATGAAGCCAAACCAATATCCATTCGTTTTGATGCGCCACTGTTTTTAAATAATGCCCCATTTGTAGATAGCGATTTCGTGAAATTTAGGTGGGTATTAGGAGTAAGTAGGGCGTTCTAAAAAATATATAAAAATGAAAAATATAACAAGACCAAAAGTGGGTGAATACCCAGAGTATTTTGAGAAATATTATAGCAAATTACCCGCAGAGGGAAATTTGGTTGATTTATTGACCAAAAGTAATATGGATACGATTGACGTAATTACTTCTGTTGATGGCGAAACACTTGAGTTTCGATATGCTGAAGGCAAATGGAGTATACGTGAAATTATTCAACACCTGATGGATAGCGAAAGGGTATTTGCCTATCGTGCGATGCGCATTGCGCGTGGCGATAAAAGTGAAAATCCTGGCTATGATGAAAATGTTTATGCTGCAAACAGCGATGCTGACAGCCGCAATATCATGGATATGGTGCGGGAGTTTAGTTTGCTACGCGCAAGTACGATAGAGTTATTTAAAAGTTTAAGTGAAGAAGGCCTACAACATGTTGGTTTTGCCAACGGTTACAAAGTAACGCCCGCAGCGCTTGGCTATGCAATAGTGGCTCATGAGATGCATCATTTAAAAGTAATTGAAGATAAGTATTTACCACATTAACTAACACAAAAAAGCCGTTTAAAACGGCTTTTTTGTTATTTATAAAATGAATTTATTTTTTGTTGTAGTAGTACACTTTTCCGTTTAGCGCCTCGCACAAAAGTTCCAAGTCTTCCCATGCCTTTTGTGCAAGTGAACCTTTAGGACCGGCATTGTTAACCTCCAGTGGGCCGTTGGCAATTTCCGTCTTGGTTTTTATTTCTCCTTTTGGGGTAAACACTACAAAGTAACCACTATCTGTTTTTGTTCCGATTGCATTAAGGGTGATTTTTGTGATGGAAAGTGTTTTGGGTTCGCTGGTGATGTTAAACGCTGTTAAATCGTTTTTCGCGATGAGGTATCCGTGCATGGTCATCTGAACTACTACTTTAGATCGACAGGTGTTTAATGCTGTATCCTTAAGTAAAACCCCAATTTTATTCGATTTTTTAGGTGTTGCAACTAAACCCCAAGTACCATTTTGGGCAAAGGCTACATTAGTTAGTAGCAAGAAGGCAATAAGTGTTTTCATAGATGTTAATTAATTAGTTCTAAACGGTATTTATTAAATCGAATCAATTGGCTAGGCATTTTTTAAAACACCTACTTAAATAGGAATGTATGTGCAATATAATTTTTAAATTCAAAGTTCGTTTATTAAAACATCTAATAACAAATAGGTGTAAATAATGACATGTATTATACAGAATCTGCTTGCGCTCTTGGGATATTTAAAAACTAAACAAAAAAAAGCCACCTGATGGTGGCTTTTTGTGGGAGCAACAGGGTTCGAACCTGTGACCCCCTGCTTGTAAGGCAGGTGCTCTGAACCAGCTGAGCTATGCTCCCCATTAAACTAAACGATGTCTTTTTTATAGTACCGTTATTGTTTTAAGGTGGGCAAAGATAAGTTTGATGTTTATAAATACAAACACATGCTAACTTTTTTTTTAAAATATTTGCAACCTGCTGAACATCAAAAACTATATTTTAATCAATAATGCAAAATAAACCGCTTAAATTCCTTCTGTACTCCCTTGTTGCATTTCTTTTACTGACCTTTGGGCTCATTGTATACCTATTGGCCAATAAAGATCAGATTAAAAAATATGCCCTGGATCAATTAAATGCTCAGTTAGATGCAAAAATCTCCATCAATAACATTGATATTACCCTATTTAAGCAGTTTCCTAAAGTTAGTTTAGATATGCATTTGGTGCGCATAACTGATCCTACTCAACCCGAAAAATATCTATTACAAGCAGAGCATGTGTACATTGGGTTTGATTTTTATGATATTATTCGCAAACAATACAGCATTAAACTTATTGCCATAGATAGCGCGCAGCTGAACTTATACACCAATTTAGAAGGGAAATCTAATTTTAATATTTTTAAACAAGATACCTCAACTGCTACTGATCAAAGTTTTTTATTTAGCCTAAAAGAAGTAACCCTGAACCAAGTAAATGTGGTGTACATAAATAAAAGCAACAAACAACATTTCGATTTACGTTTACAAAATATGCTATTGAGTGGTGATTTTAGTAATACGGGAGAATCAATTAATTGTAAAGGATTGGTATATGCTCGAATGGTAAAATCAGATCATTTTGTGTTTGCTAAAAACAAGTTACTTACTTTGGATTTAATGCTTGCCATTAATAACCAAACAGAAACTTACAGTTTTACTAAAGGATTTATTGATCTAGATATGTTGCAATTGAATTTGGAGGGCAGCATCACCAATAAGCCTAAATCCGTTTTATTTGATGTAAAAGTTGGAGCTCGTAAATTAGATATTCCAGCTATGCTAAGTTTATTGCCCGGAAGTGTTAACATACCAACTGATCTACAAAGTGAAGGTGAATTGTATTTTAATGGTATGATTAAGGGTGAAGCATCAGAAACTAATTCGCCCGAAATTTCTTTAACCTTTGGTGTAAAAAATGGGAAACTAAAAAAGGGTGATGGGCTGAGTATAAATCAAATTAAATTTTCTGGTGAGTTTGGCAATGGTGCAGCACACAATGCCAGGCATAGTTTTGTTAAATTGAATGATTTGCAGTTTAATATAAATGAAGGCAAAGTAAACGGTAATTTAGTTATTGCCGATTTTACAAATCCAGAAATGAAATTACACTTAGCAGGAAATGCGCGCGCTCAGGATATTATTGCATTTGTTAAAAATGGGGCGGTTAAAAGAGCACAGGGTAATGTGAAATTTGATATTGATTTTGAAGGTTTTTTGGCACATGTAAATTCAACTAA
>JBILPP010000095.1:0-6327 GCA_044373765.1 Bacteroidia bacterium | reverse complement strand
GCCATCACCAGAAGACCAACTACCCCTAAAGCGGGAATCAAGTAAATAATGTTTTCCATCTACTATATTATATGTTGTTTATTTTAAACAAAAATATAATTAAATTCCATTTTTGAAAGTCTTAACCATTAACATGTACTTATGAAGAGAATAATTATACTCATAAATATAACCTTCTTTGCGATTAATTGTGCTTTTTCACAAGGGATTAATGGCGTTTTGGGTGCAGAATCGGGCATGTTGGGTGGATGTAATGTGTTGTTATCCAATGCCTTTTCTGTGGTAAATAATCCGGCTGCTTTAAGTGACTTAAAAAAATGGCAAGCAGGCGTGTTTGGTGAAAAACGTTTTGGACAAAAAGAGTTAGGTACAAGTAATTTTTGCATCGCAGTGCCTAATAAGTGGGTTGATTTTGGCGCTGCGGTTAGTTTATATGGTTTTGATAAGTTTAATCAGCAACGTTTTGTTTTATCAGCTGCCAAAAAAATAGCACCAACATTTTCCTTAGGTGTTCAACTTAATTATTTAAATACCAGCATTGGCGAGTACGGTAATTCTGGAGCCTGGGTTTTAGGTGCGGGAGTATTTTATCAGCCTGTTTCTAAGATTAGAGTGGCGTTTATGCTTTTTAACCCAAACCAACAACAACTCAGTAACAAGGTAAGTGATAAAGTTCCAATTTATGCGAGGTTTGGACTAAGTTACAAGGTGAATGAAAAAGTAGATGTATTAGCCGAAGTAGAACAAGCGTTAGAACAAAAAATAACATATCGTTCGGGTATAAAATACCATGTAAACAAGCGAATCTCATTTGCTGTTGGGGCTTCATCTCAACCGGTATTACTTACATTTGGTGCATCAATACAAGCCAAAAAACTAGCGATTGATTTTGCAGCACAAGTGCATCAAGTTTTGGGAGTGATTCCTCAGTTTAGTTTAAGGTTACCAATAGTTGTTCAAAACTAGATGATGCTTTCATTAAGGTTATACATTTTATTCGTGTTTGTGCTTTATGCAACTGGTATTGCAAGCGCACAAAACAACCGTGAATCTGATGAGAAAGTAATTGCTGATTTACTAGAACGACTGATTGAAAATACCGAAGCTACTTTAGATTATACAGATTTACAAGACCAATTAGAACAATACAACCGCAATAAATTAAACCTCAATAAAGCCTCGCGAGAACAGTTACAACGGTTGATTTTTTTAGACGAAAATCAAATCAATGCGATCATTAATCACCGATTAAAGTTTGGCGATTTTCTTAATCTTTATGAACTGCAATCTATTGAAGCAATAGATGATATTACCATATATTACTTAACTTATTTTGTTACTGTTGATGAAAATTGGATGGAAAATCAGACTACGTTTAAACAAATGTTGGTAAAAGGTAAGCACGAATTTATTGGCTTGTACGATACAGAATTGCAACAACGTGCAGGTTACAGTAAAGAACGCATAAATGAAGGTAAGACTTATTACTTAGGTAACCCAGATAGGTATGTATTTAGATACAGATTTAGTTATGGAAATAGGCTCACTTTTGGTTACACAGCTGAAAAGGATATGGGCGAACAATTTGGCCAAGGGGCACAAGCTTATGGTTTTGATTTTAACTCGTTACACTTCTATTACCGGCCTCGTAAATCTATTGTTAAGACCATTGCAGTTGGAGATTATCAAGTAAATTTCGGACAAGGGTTAACATTTGGCTCCGGGTTAGCAGCGCGTAAAAGTGCATTTGTAATGAACGTGCGCAGAAGTTACTTGCCCATCAGGCCATTTAGGTCGCTAAACGAAAACGAGTTTATGCGTGGTGCTGCCGTAACTTTAGCAAAAGATAAATGGCAAGTTGTTTTGTTTGGCAGTGGCAAATACATCAGCACAAATTTTAACGCCAACGATACCTTGCAAGGTGAGGATGTTTTTAGCAGTGTGAGTTTAACTGGATTACACCGCACATCAAGTGAGATTGGCAACAGACAAAATGTATTTCAAACTATATATGGAGGCAACGCGCGTTGGTTATTAAAAAATGGACATGTGGGTTTAACCCATGTGCAAACCCAATATAACATGGCATTTTTGCCAGGTGATAAACCGTATCAGTTATACAATTTTAGTGGCACCGATTTGGTTAATACGGGTATTGATTACAATTTACAGTGGCGCAATTTCAGCTTTTTTGGTGAGGGGGCACGCAGTTCAAATAATGCGTTTGCGGTTACTTCGGGTATGCTAATATCGCTTGATGCAAATTTAGATGTGGTGATGTTGTACCGTAACTTTGCAAAAAATTACCAAACCACTTTTGCCAACTCATTTGCAGAGAACAGCGACACCCGCAACGAGCAGGGGTTTTATGTAGGAGCATCATTACGCATTACGCGCAAGTGGTTGCTTAATTCGTATTTAGATTTTTACCAAAGTAAATGGTTACGGTATTTAGTGGATGGACCAAGCCGTGGTTTCGATTTTTTGAGTGAGTTGCAATACACACCATCAAAAACTGCACAATTCTATATTAGATTTAGGCAAGAAATGAAGGGGCGTAACCAAAGCAATAATACCGAGCGGGTCGATTACATTAGTTCGCAAACCAGAAGTATTTACAGGTTTAATGCACAATATAAGGTGAACTTAAATTTAAGTGCAAAAAGCCGTTTAGAGGTGGTAACTTTTAGTGACGATATCAATAAAAACCAAACTGGTACTTTGTTGATGCAAGATTTGAATTTAAGTTTACCACGCAAAAGAGTAGCAATAATTTTGCGCATGGCTTATTTTACAGTTGATGATTACAATGCCCGAGTATATGCTGCCGAAAATGATGTATTATATCAATACGCTGTACCCATGTATCAGAACAGTGGGGTAAGGTATTATGTGGTTGCACGAATAAAGGTTAACCGTAAAGTAGAGTTATGGTTTAAGTACAGCCAAACCCACTATAGCAATATAAATACAATAAGTAGTGGTTTAGAAGAAATTAGAGGAAACACTTTAACAGATTTTAGGTTACAGTTAAGGGTTTTATTATGAGCTTAGTAAGGGTTTTTAACACAAATTAATCAATAGTAGCGTTGCAAAAGTGCACTACTTGATTTAGTAAAGAGAATCTCATACTGAAGCCTCGGTATAGAATTTGTTCAGCAGTTTTCTAACTTGATGACATACAAATTCTTTGTCGATTCAGCGTTTTTAATGCTGAATTGGGATTTATTGAAATATCTAGGTGATAAAAATTCTATATAAAATATCACCCATAAATGTACATTTGCCGCAAGTTATCATAAAGTTAACATGGATATTTTCGAAAAATTACAGAAAAAAGCAGGTCCATTAGGACAACATGCCGATGATGCTTACGGCTATTATATGTTCCCTCGTTTAGAAGGAGCTATAGGTCCACGTATGACATTCCGTGGAAAAGAAATGTTAAACTGGAGTCTAAATAACTATTTAGGTTTAGCTAATCACCCTGAAGTACGCAAAGCTGATGCTGAAGCTGCTGCCGAGTATGGTTTAGCTTACCCGATGGGGGCAAGGATGATGAGTGGTAATTCTGTTTTTCATGAACAATTAGATAGAGAATTAGCAGAATTTGTTGGAAAAGAGGATGCTGTTTTGTTAAATTATGGTTACCAAGGTATGGTTAGTGCCATTGATGCTTTGGTTGATAGGCATGATGTGATTGTGTATGATGCCGAAAGTCATGCTTGTATTGTAGACGGTGTGCGTTTACACATGGGCAAACGTTTTTTATACAAACACAACGATGCAGCAAGTTTAGAACAACAATTGGTGCGTGCTAAAAAACTAACAGATGAAACTGGTGGCGGTATTTTGGTAATTACCGAAGGTGTGTTTGGTATGACAGGTTCGCAAGGAAACGTTGCAGAAATTATTGAATTGAAGAAGAAATATGACTTCCGTTTGTTTGTAGATGATGCACACGGTTTTGGCTCTATTGGAAAAGGAGGAAAAGGTATTGGCTACGAACAGAATTGTAACGATGGCATAGATGTTTACTTCGGTACTTTTGCGAAAAGTATGGCATTAATTGGCGGTTTTGTTGCTGCAAAAAAGGAAATAGTTAAGTATTTACGTTATAACTTACGCTCGCAAATTTATGCTAAGAGTGTACCTATGCCAATTGTAAAAGGGGCATTAAAGCGTTTAGAGTTAATCCGTAATCATCCTGAATACAAAGAGCAACTTTGGACCATCGTTCGTGCTTTGCAAGGCGGATTAAAAGAAAAAGGATTTGATATTGGCCATACCAATACCATGGTTACTCCTGTAATGATGAAAGGTACAGTAGGCGAGGCAACAGGAGTTGTGCACGATTTACGTGAGAACTTCGGAATCTTCTGCTCGGTTGTGGTATACCCGGTAATACCAAAGGGCATGATCTTATTACGTTTAATTCCTACAGCAGTGCATACATTAGCAGATGTAGAAGAAACCATTAACGGATTTGGTGCGATACGTAGCAAATTAGAAAGTGGTGCTTACCGCATGGAGCAAGGAATTGTAGCCATGGGCGAGCAACATTAATAAAATTCATTTAGATACAAAAAAGGCTGTTTCATCTTATTGAAACAGCCTTTTCTATTTATGTTTTATCAAAGTTTTTAGTTGATAGCCGTATTTGGATTCGGCAATGAACCAATCTCACGCATGTACCTGAAATGAGATTGCAAAGCACTTAACAACGATTCGTTTTCAAGATATGGAATGCCGTGTTCTTCGGCAGTTTGTTTTACAATATGCGAAAGGGCAGGGTAGTGCACATGACTAATTTTAGGAAACAAATGATGTTCCACTTGAAAATTTAATCCACCAATGTACCAACTTAATATTTTACTCTTGCGGCTAAAATTAACCGTTGTGTTTAATTGATGTATGGCCCAATCGTTTTCAATAACACCGTTAACGGGCATTGGATGCGCTGTTTGTTCAAGTGTATGTGCTAATTGGAAAACAGTTGTTAGAATTACTCCTGCAACAAAGTGCATCAATAAAAAGCCACTAAGTAACTGTAGAACTGGGATGTGAAATACAACAATAGGCAATACAATTACCGCTAAAAAGTAAAACAATTTAATTAAAATAATTTTTGTAAGCGTGTTACGGTTTTCACTTTTGTTGCCTGGATTTACTCCGCTTTTCGTGAATTGAGCATATTGTACAAAGTCCTTTGCTAAAACCCAATAAAAAGTTAGTAAGCCATAAAAAAACATGGCATAAATCCATTGGAATTTATGAAACCATTTTGTTTTGGTATGAGGAGAAAACTTAAGTACCAAACGGTCTTCAATATCTTCATCAATATGTGTGATGTTGGTGTAGGTATGGTGTAAAATATTGTGTTGTAATTTCCAGTTGAATACGCTTCCGCCAACTAAATTAAGGGTATGTCCCATTAAAAAATTGACAGTTTTGTTTGATGAATATGCCCCATGATTTGCATCGTGCATGACACTCATGCCAATACCTGCAAGACTCAAGCCCATAATAAACCACAGCATCATTGAAAACCCAAGAGACGGAGTAAAATACAATAATGCTACAAAAGGCAAGATGTACCCACTTAATAATACCATGGTTTTGGTTACCATAGTAGCATTAGCATGTTTACTCATTCCGTTATCGGTAAAGTAATTATCAACCCTGGTTTTTAATACAGCAAAAAATGGAGACTTATGTTTAGGGACGAACTTTACTTGTTGTTTCTGATTCATCTGTTTTAAGGGGTATTATTTTTAGCATCACAATTTAAGTATCTAACCTTTAAATTAAATAAAAGAATTGTCATTTTATTCCCAAAGGTTTGTGTAAGTAGGGTTCAACAAAGGAAGTAACTCTTTCTTACTCACTGATAATTCTATAGTGCCTTGTGCGTATGAAGCCACCTCGTATGGGTTAAAAAGCCAAGTAGCGCCATCATCGGTTAGAATAAAGTTGTCGCTTAAATGAAATTTATTATCCTTAAACCAGTATCCAGCATCATCTAAATTTGCTTTAATGGGTAACTCATTGGCTGTTCTAAAATCTGTTTCAGCAATGCTTAATAGCTTTTTAAGGTTACTATCAGAGAATAGTTTGTGCAGAGTGAGTATTTCGTTTTTAGGTTTATAATAATTACTGTAAATGGTAGAATACATGCCATGTGCACCACCGGTATAATCGTCCATCTCAACACTAACACATACTAAATTATTTGTTTGAAAAGGTACAGTCACATTTGTTTGGCTATACCAGCTTTGTTCACTGTCTTTAAACTCTTTTTTAAATTTTTCATACTCGGCCATAAAA
>JBILPP010000094.1:0-6336 GCA_044373765.1 Bacteroidia bacterium | reverse complement strand
CGGATTAATAAAGTTTGGGTTGAAGTCAGAACTTGTGTTATCTGCCGCACCCATATAAGTGCTGTATTGACCGTATGTGTTGTAGTCTACGCCATTTATATTGGCCATTTTGTAACTTGAAGCCAAGCCGAAATATGAGTTTTTGCCAAGGTCGGTACCTAAATTAAACGTACCTGCTATGTATATAGAATAAAATAAACCAACTGTGCTGGTTCTCGCATTATAAAATATATTGTTTTTAAGTTCGTATGCACTCGATGCACTAGGACTGAAACTAGAGTAAAATCCGTACGTTTGATATGTGCTCGTTACGGTGTTATTATGGAATGCAATGGTGTTATTTCTGATTCTGAAATTAAACGCTGTTAAAAAGTAAAAACCATAGTGTGAACCTGTACCAGTGTTAAAGTTAAATAAATTATTATCTATCACATTTGGCTGAGCTGCAGTACCACTGTAGTTAATACCATATACGCCATAACATGTGCTAGTTGAAGTTGGGCTTCCTGCAAACAAATCTGTAACAATGTTATTGCGAATGGTATCTTGACGACCAGAACTTGAACCCAAATAAAAAGCATAAGTGGTGCTTATAGAAGTTTTGGTTGTACGTCTGATGGTGTTGCCATCAAAAGCGGTTGAATTACCATTGTTCCAATATATGCCATAGATGTAAAAATCTTGAATGATATTGTTATAGAACTTATTTGCAGAAACGGTGGTTGATGAAGACGCAGGAGATCCAACAATACCATAATACATACCGGCTCCTACGGGGTTACCACGTACCATGTTATTACTAATAATATTGCGGTAACCGTTGGTTCCTGTAGTTGTTAATGATGTTAAACTGTTACTCCAAACAATACCAGCCGAATTAACTGAGGAGGTACTTGTAACGGTGCTTATGTCAATGTTACAACTATCTATAATGTTGTCATCAGAACCTAAATAGAAATGAATACCCCAGCCAAAGTCTATACTGGTTGTTCTAATGGTAAGATTTTTTAAACGATAGAAATCACCATTGTTAAATCTAACAATAGCCATATCTGCTGATGATGTTGGGGCAAATTGTATGGTATTGCCATTGCCATTTATTGTAATGGTATTGGTAGCAGATGCGCCTGTGATATTCGGAAATACCACTTGGCCGGTGTAAGGACCAGAGTTGGCTACAACATCAACAATGAGCGGGCCACTTACTCCAAAAGGACTACTATTGGCTGGTCCGGCATCACTTCTTGTGCCGGCACTTGTAAGATAAGTAAGAAGGGAATTAAAATTTTGGAAGTTGGTTGCCGATGCAGTTTGATTGGCATCAATGGTTAACGTTCCTGTTACCTGTGTTGCTCTCGCCTGAACCAAAAAGGCAGTGCAGAGAATCATCAGTAATAGTTTTCTCATAGTGTATTTGAATTAAGTTTGTTAATCGAATATATTAAAAATATTCTAAAAACAAGTATTAAATACACTTAATGAAAGAAAGCAACTACGGATTGTTTTAATTTTTTCTGGGATGGTAATTAATGATCAAAAAAAGGGGTATTCACTTTTAAATCAATAACTTTTTGTTTTTTTAAAAAATGGCATTAGATAATAGCTGTAACTCTTGTTATCTGTGGAATTGCAGATTTTAATCCATTTTCAATACCTGCTTTCATGGTCATGCTGCTCATGCTACAACTGCTGCAGTTGCCCAACAAACGTAATTGTACTTCCATTTCATCGGTAATGTCAACCAACTCTACATCCCCACCATCGGCTTGTAAAAATGGGCGCATACTATTTAATGCAATCTCAATTTTTTGCTCTAATTCGGTTCTGTTTAACGTTTCCATGTGTTAGTTGGTGCTATTAATTTGTTGTGTATTTTCTATGGTGTTAATAATGGCCAATTGTTGCGCAACACGTTGTGCTACTTGCAAAAATAAAGACTTTGCCGGATTGAGGTCATCTAAAACTGCTGGCATACCTTTATCTGCACCTTCTCTTATGCCTGCCACTAAAGGTATTTGCCCAAGCAAATTGGTGTTAAATTGTTTGGCTATTTTCTCGCCTCCTCCTTCACCAAAAATAAAATATTTATGATCTGGTAATTCTGCTGGGGTAAACCAACTCATGTTTTCAACTACACCTAAAAAAGGTATTTTAGTTGGTAACATGTCAAACATAGCAGCAGCTTTTATGGCATCAGCCACAGCCACATCTTGCGGTGTTGTTACCAGCACCACGCCTGTTACCGGAATAATTTGCCCCATGGTTAAATGAATATCTCCCGTTCCTGGAGGCATGTCCAAAACCAAATAATCTAAATCACCCCAAACGGTTTCATTTACAAACTGACGAAGTGCACTACTTACCATTGGCCCACGCCAAACTACCGCTTGGTTTGGCTCAATCATAAAACCAATGCTCATTAATTTTATTCCATGCCTTTCAACAGGAATCATGTGGTTTTTTCCATCTACCACTTGCATTTCTGGTGTTTCATGTATACCAAACATGATGGGCATGCTTGGGCCATAAATATCGGCATCAAGTAAACCTACTTTTGCACCAAGTTCGCTTAATGCCAGTGCCAAGTTACTAGATACGGTACTTTTTCCTACACCTCCCTTGCCACTAACCACTGCAATAATATTTTTAACACCAGGTAAAACCAGTTTGTCTAATCTTGCGGTTAGCACATTGGCTTCAAAAATGACTTGCACTGCTGCGGCTTCCGAAACATGTTTTTTAATGGCCTCAATACAATCTTTTTCAATCACATCTTTCATTGGGCAAGCGGGGGTAGTAAGCATCACTTTAAAGGTAATGTCGTTGCCCTTTACCTCAATATCTTTTATCATATTAAGCGTTACCAAATCCTTTTTCAAATCAGGTTCTTGAACGGTTGATAGTGCTTTTAAAACTTGTTCTTGCGTAGCCATTGTTTATCTAACAATTGAATGTGCAATTTAGCGTTTCATTTTGGTATTGATGGAATAATATTTTGTTTGTGATGTTAATGGGTACTTAATAATTATTTGTTATATCCCGATTCGGTTCGCTTTAAATTGCTTAAAATACTCATCCAGTTTTGGGTAATTTTGTGCCATGATGTTACAACCTCGGCTTGTGTTAGTTTATGCGCTGTTATTTTTTTTATTGGCTTGCAATACAACACATATCAAACCACCCAAACCATCAAATATGAATTACATAGAGCCAGCCAAGCCAACCTCTTGTGTTACCTTACCAATTGTACTTGATTTAAAAGCAATTTCAAACGATTTAAATACCCGATATCTTGAAAAGTATTATACCGATGATTCATATGAAAATAATGGTAATGATCATTTGAAAGTAACCGTAATTAAAAGATCCCCATTACACATAAGTTCATTTGGTAACCATGTTTTTGTATCAGCACCCATGCGCATTGAGGGTACTTATCGCTTAAATAAAAAAGTTTTGGGAATGCATGTTGCCTATGACCAAGGATTTAAATTTAATTTAACAGTTGATGTGCAAACTTTACCTGTTTTTGATAAACATTGGAACCTGAAGCTGAATAGCAAAAGCAACATACGTTGGGAAGATTTGCCCAACTTTGAAGTGGCTGGATTACAAGTTGATTTCCCTAAATTGTTTGGCAACATAATACAAGGTCAGGTTGATAAAATCACAACTCAGTTAGATCAAGAAATAGCCAATACAGTTGACTTAAGAAAAGTGGTTCTTGATGGTTGGAAACAAGCCATACAACCTATTCGTATTGATGCAGCAACCAATAGCTGGCTTTTAATAAGGCCTAAGCAAGTTTTTTATACGCAATTAGAAGGGTTTGATTCTTTGGCTAAAATTAATTTGGGGTTATATTCAGTTATTGAAATAGTGAGTGGGTTTAAACCCCTAGCGGATACAACTTCTGTACTTCCCTATTTGTATCAAACCAATAAGTTGGATGATAAAATAAATTTGATGCTAAATGCTGAAATCAGCTTCGACCAAATTAATCAAATTATACAGCAACAATTAATAGGGAAGCGCATAAAACTGGAATCTAAAGAATATAGCATTGACATTTTAGATGCCAAAGTTTTTGGTAATGCAGGTAAAATTTTAGTTGGGGTGAACCTAACAGGTAAGCTAAAAAGGGGAGCACTAACCAAGAAAATAAAAGGTATAGTTTACTTTGAAGGAACACCAGTTTACAATATTCAAAAACAAACCATCAGCGTAAAAAATTTCGATTTAAATATTCAAACCAAAGATGTGTTGCTCAAATCGGCTTCTTGGCTTGCTAACTCCAAATTATTTAAAAGTAATATAGAAAGTAAACTCGAATTCTCTATTGCTAAAGAGTTACAAGATGCCATGAAAATTGCTAACGAATCGGTTAATAAACCATATGGGAAAAAACTTCAATTAAACGGAGTTATTAACCAGATTACCCCTACTGATGTATTTGTTACACCCAATGCGGTGAGGGTAAACATCAAAGCGACAGGAAAAATAGGAATAAAATTAAATGGGTTTTAAGGTGATAATGCTGTTACCAAATTCAATTGGCTTTTATAGTTTAGTTGCTAGATGTTGTGAATTATTTTTTACTGAGGGCAACTTTTTAGTTTGCTTTTAAATGAGAACGCTATCCTATTATAAGGATCGTATTTGGCGGTTCCTCCATGGTAATTTTAGCAACAAAAAACGTCCACTTCAAAACCATGAAGTGGACGTTTTATTTATTTTGTTCGAACGATTATTTTAAAATCTCGCGGCTAATAACAATACGCTGAACCTCACTGGTACCCTCGTATATCTGAGTTATTTTTGCATCGCGCATTAAACGCTCTACATGGTATTCTTTTACAAAGCCATATCCACCATGAACTTGAACAGCTTCTGTGGTAACCCACATAGCCACTTCGCTTGCAAATACTTTTGCCATACTGCCTGCCATATTATAGTCCAAATGATTGTCTTTTAGCCAAGCAGCTTTCATAACCAATAAGCGAGCAGCTTCAATTTGTGTAGCCATATCAGCCAACTTAAATTGAATTGCTTGGTGATGCATAATTTCTTTACCAAATGCCTTACGTTGTTTTGAATAGGCTAATGCCAACTCATAGGCACCACTTGCAATTCCCAATGCTTGAGCTGCAATACCAATGCGTCCACCAGTTAATGTTTTCATTGCAAATTTAAATCCGAATCCATCTTCACCGATGCGGTTTTCCTTAGGCACTTTTACATCTTGAAACATGATAGAGTGTGTATCACTTCCGCGAATACCCATTTTATCTTCTTTCTTACCAACAGTAACACCTGGCGTGTTTTTCTCCACTATAAAGGCATTGATACCTTTGTGTTTTTTCTCTACGTCTGTTTGTGCAATAACCAAATAATAGGTAGCCGTATTACCATTGGTAATCCAGTTTTTAGTACCGTTTAATAGGTAATGATCACCCATGTCAATAGCTGTAGTACTTTGACTGGTAGCATCGCTACCTGCTTCTGGCTCGCTTAATAAAAATGCACCATGGCATTTTCCACTGGCCATTGGTACTAAGTATTTTTGTTTCTGTTCTTCGTTACCGAAGTTTTCTAAACCCCAGCAAACTAATGAGTTATTAACCGAAACAACAACCGAAGCTGATGCATCTATTTTAGACAATTCTTCCATTGCCAATACATAAGAAACGGTATCCATGCCAGATCCTCCGTATTTAGGGTCAACCATCATTCCTAAAAAGCCTAGTTCGCCTAGTTTTTTTATCTGCTCAGCAGGGAATTCTTGTTTATTATCACGCTCAATAACACCGGGTAATAACTCGGTTTGTGCAAAGTCACGTGCAGCTTGTTGTACTGATAAATGTTCTTCGGTTAATTCAAAGTTCATAACTTGTTGTTTTAAAAGTGTGGCGAAAATACTTGTTCGTAACTACAATATCAAAATAGTGTTTAAATTTTGGATTGATTTTATCCAAATCCCGCATCAAAGGTTCAGAATCGAATACTTGTATGTAAATTAATTCCCATTTGTAGATTTAATAACAAGCACTGTTCTGAACTTTCGATAGGAGGTAACTTCAACAAAATCAAATTATTCAGTTTGATTAAGCTCCTATTCTTTAAGTTGGTTTAAATTATGTTCAATCCAAATACAATCAAACACCTTAACGCGCCTAGTTGTTTTAACAACTTGTGTCATAAAGTGGCTTATCATGTTACAAAGTATATCTTTGCCACAGCAATTAAAAATTAACATGAAAGGAACCGAAAAATTAGGCTTTGGCACCAGAGCCATACATGCCGGACAAGAGCCTGATCCAACAACGGGGGCTGTGA
>JBILPP010000093.1:0-6355 GCA_044373765.1 Bacteroidia bacterium | reverse complement strand
GAAACAGATTTTTAGCTTCGTTAACTTACAAGCCTACCAAAACAACAAGTATACAAGCGGGGTACTTGCACCAATTTGATTATAAAATTAATGATGAAACAGGCAGAGATTTTTTTCAGATAGGATATTTTATTGAGTTGAATTCCAGGTAATAATTTAAAAAAAAGAATTATGGTTGAAGCCCGTTAAAACTGAAAAAACACTTCAGGTAGAAATTAGTCAAACGCACATTTTGGTGGTTTTTCCGGTGGTTGTGGTGATGTTGGAGAAGCAAATTTAACTATCTTAACTATTATGATAATAGCTTTTAATAAGCTATGTTGTAAACAATCCAACAATAGTTGTCACTAAGCCGATAATGGACAGAATTAATGATAAAAGTACACCCAAACACCCCGTAAAAATTGAACTTGTGATTTGTAAGCTAGTTCTAGTGCTTGCATATAAAAACCATAAAAGGCCAATAGCCAATATTACAATCCCGGTAATTAAAACCGTGTGTTTTCTTTTTTTGTGATTTTTAGCAACTGATTCTTGATTATTTCTTTCCTGTTGTTTACCATCAACTGTTTCATTGCCAAACGAGTATTTTTTTAAGATGGCTTTATTTTTTTCTGAATCGTTAGTAATCGGAGAATCGATACGATTAATGGTATCTATTAGTATTAAATCAACAACATCAACTTTATTAATTTGAGCTGAAGCAACAGATTGCTTACTTGCATTTGATGGTGTATAATAAACTAGCTTGTTTTTGTTACAAGATGTAGCCAAATTAATTAATAACAAGAGGAAGACCCCTGTAATTTTACTTACACGTGTAGCCATAATTTGTAACTAATGAATCGGTAGAACTAAACATTAGCTTTTCTTGTGTAATGTTGCCGTTATTATCTAATTTATGATAATAATTGATGTTTGATCCCATGTTCGCTTCGGTAATTGATTTTACCAGGTTTTGGCTGAAAAGCGTTGCAAAGGTATATGGCGCTTGCATATCAAGTTTCCAACCAGGAACCAGCAACTTAAGCGACTTTGCTAACGTGTTTGTTTTACTCAAATCATACGTAACCGAAAGAATCATGTTTTGACCATTGCTATTCCAGTTAATTAAACTTACATTGTTGTTGGTATAAGTAAGCGTCATTGTTAAATCATTAGGATTTGATGGGCTTTTAAATACAATTTTTTGAGGTTGCTCTTTTGTATTATTGTAAGTAAGCTCGAACGAGTACCCTTCGGCACTTTTGTATTCAAAAGGTCTTCCTAAATTATCATATAAAATATACCAATACGTTATTTCCGGACTTAATTTAAATAACATGCTGTCACCCCTTTTTACCAAATCATAAACACCATATTTTCTTATGTTACCCAAACTATCAACAATAACATCCATAGGCACTAAACCATTCCAATATGTAATTTTGTTAAGAGTGCAAGTTTGTGTTGAACCACTTGTTGTTGCTTCTTCTTTTTTACAAGCAATAGCCATAATTAGTAAAACCGAAAGAATAAATAGTAATGCCTTTGTTTTCATATTCATTATTTTTAACAAACGTATACGTATGCGATTATAAGCCCTTGGCAAATAATACAAATGCAGTGTTTAATTTTTGCATATGCTGCTTACTTTATTTGGTTTATTTGCATAACCTGCAAACTAGAGTTGTTATCCTCAGAAAAAATAGATTAATTCGATGCAATAAAAAAACCCGCTCCAAACATACATTCGGAGCGGGTTATATTTTTATGGTTTAACGCAAATTACTTACTTAAGTACATGCTTTTTTCTTTAATCCATTGGCGGAAAACTGGATCGTTTAAATCCTTAATAAAACGAATGGCTTCACCAGTTGATTTCATCTCAGGGCCTAACTCTTTATTCACCCCTTCAAACTTATTAAACGAAAACACAGGTTCTTTAATCGCATATCCTTCTAGTTTACGCTCGAAGGTAAAGTCTTTCAGTTTTTTTGCACCCAACATTACTTTAGTAGCAATATTTATGTAAGGTATTTGGTACGCTTTAGCAATAAAAGGTACGGTACGCGAAGCACGAGGATTGGCTTCAATTACAAAAACCTTTTCGTTTTTAATGGCAAACTGTATGTTAAGTAAGCCAATAATTTTCATGCTTTTGGCCAATTGTATGGCGTATACTTCCATTTGTTGTTTAACGGTTTCGCTTAAGCTAAACGGAGGCAATACTGCGTTAGAGTCTCCTGAGTGTATACCTGCAGGTTCAATGTGCTCCATCATACCAATAATGTGTACATCTTCTCCATCACATATTACATCCACTTCAGCTTCCTCAGCTCTATCCAAGAAATGATCGATTAATACCCGATTTCCAGGTAAATCACCCAACAAGCTGATTACTGCATTTTCCAAGTCCTCATCATTAATCACAATCTTCATGCCTTGGCCACCTAATACATAACTTGGGCGAACCAAAACAGGATAACCTACGTGTTTGGCTACTGCAATCGCTTCATCGGCATCTTCTGCCACACCATATTGCGGATAAGGTATATCCAATTCTTTTAACAAATCAGAGAAAGACCCACGGTCTTCAGACAGATCCATGCTTTCGTAATCTGTTCCTATAATTTTTATACCCTTTTCTTTGAGCTTTTTGGCTAGTTTAAGCGCTGTTTGCCCGCCAAGCTGTACAATTACGCCCTCTGGCTTTTCGTGCTCTATAATGTCTAATAAATGCTCCCAGAATACTGGCTCAAAGTATAACTTGTCTGCCATATCAAAATCAGTTGATACGGTTTCGGGGTTGCAGTTAAGCATGATGGCCTCATAGCCACACTCTTTAGCTGCCAATAAACCATGTACACAACTGTAATCAAACTCAATACCTTGTCCAATTCGATTAGGGCCTGAGCCTAAAACAATAATTTTCTTTCTATCACTTACTTTACTTTCATTCTCACCATCATAGGTTGAATAAAAATAGTTAGTAGGCGAAGGAAACTCTGCGGCACAGGTATCAACCGTTTTATAGGTACGGATAATTCCCATTTCTTTACGCAAGGCACGTACTTCATCTTCTGTTGTATCAGCACCTAAAAGCCAAGCAATTTGTACATCGCTGTAACCCTTTTGCTTTAACTCCAACATCAGCTCACGTGGCATGTTTTTTAAGTTAAACCTACGCGTGTCGCTCTCAACGCGAACCATGTCGTTTATTTGTGTCAAAAACCAACGGTCTATTCTGGTAATTTTTTCAACCGATGAAATCGGTACACCTAAACTCAAGGCATCTTTAACAGCAAATAACCTATCCCAACTGGGGTTCTTTAATTTATCTACAATTTCTTCTAAGTTACGGCTTTGATAACCATCGGCACCTAAACCATTGCGCTTAATCTCTAAAGATTGACAAGCTTTTTGTAAGGCCTCAATAAATGTACGACCAATACCCATAACCTCGCCTACCGATTTCATTTGTAGACCTAAAGTGGTATCAGCTCCTTTAAATTTATCAAAATTAAAGCGCGGTATTTTTACAATTACATAGTCTAATGCAGGCTCAAAATAAGCAGAGGTGGTTTTGGTAACTGGATTTTTTAACTCATCTAAGGTATATCCTATGGCTAGCTTTGATGCAATTTTTGCAATTGGATAGCCAGTTGCTTTAGAGGCCAATGCAGATGAACGCGATACACGTGGATTGATTTCGATGGCAATGATGCTTTCATCTTCTGGATTTACAGAGAATTGAACATTACAACCGCCATTAAAGTTACCAATGCTACGCATCATTAAAATGGCCATATCGCGCATTTTTTGATAACAACTATCGCTTAATGTCATGGCAGGTGCAACAGTAATTGAATCTCCTGTATGAATTCCCATTGGGTCGAAATTCTCTATAACACAAATTACCGCTACGTTGTCGTTTTTATCTCGTAATAATTCAAGTTCATATTCCTTCCAGCCAAACACCGCTTTTTCTACTAGCACCTCATGAGTTGGCGATGCCGATAAGCCTCGCTGTAAAGCGGCATCTAATTCTTCTTTTTTCCATACAAAACCACCACCAGTTCCACCTAAAGTATACGAAGGACGTATTACCAATGGAAAGCCAATTTCTTGTGCAATTTCCTTTCCCTCTAAAAAAGAGTTAGCAGTACGTGATGGGGCAACTCCTACACCAATCTCAATCATCTTTTGGCGGAAAGCTTCGCGGTTTTCTGTGGTTTCAATGGCTTTGGTGTCTACGCCAATCATCCGTACTCCGTATTTTTCCCAAATACCCAACTCTTCACACTCTATTGCCAAGTTTAAGGCTGTTTGACCACCCATAGTGGGAAGCACAGCATCAATTTGTCTTTCTTGTAATATCTTTTCAATACTAGCAGAATCAAGCGGCCATAAGTACACGTGGTCTGCTGTAACCGGATCTGTCATAATAGTAGCAGGATTGGAATTGATTAATGAGACTTCAATCCCTTCTTCTTTTAATGAACGTGCTGCCTGACTACCTGAATAATCGAATTCGCAAGCTTGTCCGATAATAATGGGTCCGCTACCGATAATGAGTACTGATTTGATGCTTTGGTCTTTTGGCATGGTGCTGAGGTTGTTAATTTAGCGTTGTGTAATTTTTAACACCTTGATGGTATAGCTAAAAATTGGACAAAAATAAGAGAAAGCCTCAGTTTACAAAATTTTGTACTTCAAAATTACCTCAGTAATGTATGTAACATGAGCGTTTACAGTGGATTTAATTTTATCAGGCGAACAAAACAAACATGTATAAGGCAATAAAAAAGCCGACCGATAAATTATCGGTCGGCTTTTTGGTATTTAACCCTTTAGATGTAAACGGTTATTTAACAATAAATCTTTGTGTTTGTATTCCTTTATTGTTTAGCATACTCACATTGTACATTCCTTTTGCTAATTGAAGTTGAGCAGGAATAGTATTTAAGCCTTGTTCTAGAGTCGTTGTGTAACTCCAAACTTCAGCCCCAATGTTATCGTATATAGTAAACGTAGTGATTAATTTCTCTGTTGATTTAACAGATAAGTTAAATACACCATAGTTTGGATTTGGATAAACAGTAAGCTCAACTGCATCAAGGTTATTTAGTTCAACCGTTCTTACATCTGTGTAAGCAAACTCTCCATCGTAATCAACTTGTTTTAAGCGGTAGTATACCGTTGTTACATTGGTGTTAATTAACGATTTGATGTTATCTACCAACCTGTATGTGTTCACTAATGATGTGGTTCCGTTGCCTTTTACTGTTCCTATGAATTCAAAACGGTTATTGTCTATTGAACGCTCTACATCAAAATGACTGTTGTTGATTTCTGATGCTGTTACCCATGTTAGGTTAACTCTTTCGTTTACACGTTTTGCATCAAAACTTAAGAACTCTACTGGTACAATACTAATTATTGGTTTAAATACGGTATCGCCTTTACAACCAAAAGTATTTGTTTCTATCACATTTACCATACCACTCGTATAAGCTACATCCCAGTCAACTGTAATGCTATTGGTTGATCCTCCGGTTAATTGAAGACCGCCTAAAACGGTCCATATATATGAAGAACCAATGGTATTATTTACAGAATAAATCTCTACAGTATCAGAGTGAACAGAATTTCGTCCAATTATAGTTGCTGTTATCGGTTTTGGATTTACTATTACTGCTACTGCTGTTGAGGTGTCTTTACATCCACTGGCATTACCTACTAATACACGGTAGTTTCCTGCAGCATTTGCAATGTATGAGATACTAGTTGCAGTTACAATTGGTGCGTTATTGTTTAACCATTGGTAAGTTAAGCCTGTGCCAGTGTTTGCAGTAATTAATAGGCTATCTCCTGCACATAATGTTGGAGTTGTTGCTGCTGTTGCTGTTGCTATTGGTAATGCATTTACGGTAGCATCTATTGATGTTCTTGCAGCTGTTGTACAACCGTTAGCTGTTGCATCTACAAAGTAAGAAGTAGTTACAGCTATAATTGGTGTGGTAAACAACGACCCGGTATCTAATGATGTTCCACCTGTTAAAGCTGAATACCAATTAACATTACCTGCACTTGCTGTGGCTGCTAATACTACTGTTCCTGTTCCACAACGACTGGTAGATGTGTTTGCAATTATTATTGGAACTGCATTCACCGTCATTACCGATGCTGCACTTGTTGCATTTGGTGTAGAAATACATGTTGCATTTGATGTTAACTCCACCGAGATGCTATCATTGGTTACCAAGGTTGCTGATATAAATGTAGGTGAGTTTGTTCCTACGTTTAAACCGTTTCTTCTCCATTGGTAACTTGGTGATGATCCTCCGTTGGTTGCATTTGCTGTAAATGTTAC
>JBILPP010000092.1:0-6372 GCA_044373765.1 Bacteroidia bacterium | reverse complement strand
TGTAGATGTAGAGGGTGGCTTAAATATAAAAAAGCATTTTGGCGATAAAGCGCTAGCCGTGTTTGTAAAACCTCCAAGTGTGGAGGTTTTAGAGCAAAGATTACGCTACAGATCTACCGAAACAGAGGAAACATTAATGATACGTGTTAATAAGGCGGTACAAGAATTACAATACGAAAACAAGTTTGAATACGTATTGTTAAATGAAGATCTTGATGAAGCTTTGGTTGTTGCGGAGAACTTAATCACCGAATTTTTAACCAAATAGTTTTTTTATGAAAATTGGTTTGTTTTTTGGTTCGTTTAATCCCGTACACACAGGTCATTTACTTATTGCCAATTACTTTGTACAGTTTACACGCTTAGATAAAATCTGGTTTATTATTTCGCCTCAAAATCCGTTTAAAGCCAACGGTACTTTATTAGATGAAGGCACTAGACTTGAAATGTTAAAACTTGCTATTAATGGCGATGAACGTTTTAATGCTAGTGATTTTGAATTTAATTTACCACGCCCATCGTACACCGTTAATACCTTGGCCGAATTGCAAAAAACGCATCCAAACGATACATTTATTCCTATAATAGGTGGTGATAATTTACAGTCGTTTCATTTATGGAAAGATTATGAAAAAATTATAGCTAACCACGAAATTTACGTATACCGCAGAGCAGGGTTTCATGAGAACCCATTATTAGCTAATCATCCTAAAATTAAAATTTTTGAAGTGCCTTTATTAAACATTTCATCAACCTACATAAGAGAAATGCTCCAAGCAGAAAAGTCGGTTAAATACTTAGTTCCCGAAAAGGTAGAAAAATACATTAAGGAGCATAGGTTATACCAACTATAAGGCTAATTAATCTATACTGGCTGGAATGTGTGTATTATTTAACTCTATAGTATCGTTTATGAGTTTACCTGCCAAATCAGTAGCTACAATTTTATATTTGGGCAACTCTATAAAATAGATTTTACCCGGTGCTACTGTTAAACTTTTACTTTTAAGCCAAGGGTTTAGTACCTTTAGTAATTTGTAGTTACAGCCATTATCTAGACTGTATTTAGTCAAATCAGCAATACTACGCGTAACCTTTACCTTTACCGTTGGTATTTGTTGGTACTTATGCGTGTTGATTACATTAAACCCATAATTACTTGGGCGTTCCATGATTTCTTTTATTGCCAATGTTCTAAATACATAGCGCGAAGTTTCAGTATTTAAAAGCAAATCGTAATAGTTTGATACCCCTTGTTGTTGCAATTGTTTGCGCACACCATCGATGCCCATATTATATGATGCAGCCACTAACGACCAACTGTTAAATACTTTGTAGGCTTCATTAAAATAACGACAAGCAGCTGCCGTAGATTTTTCAATGTGGTAACGCTCATCTACATCAGCACTAATCTCCAAACCATAATTTTTTGCAGTGCCTTCTAATATTTGCCAATATCCAGAAGCACCTGCGGGAGATACAACATTTTGTAAACCGCTTTCTGCTAAAACCAAATATTTCATATCGTCAGGAATACCATTTTGAGCTAAAATAAGTTCGATGATTGGAAAAAATTTATATGCCCGTTTAATCATCAATAAGGTTTGAGATTGCCAATACACATTGGTTAAAATTTCACGATCATACCTTTCTTGAACATCAAAATCAATTAAAGGAACAGCTTCTCCAGCAAACAGCAATTTGTTTGGTGCAGCTAACGAATAAATTTTATAATACGTTTCAAACTCTCGCTGCTGTTTATCTTCTTCGGTAAAAGTAGCATGTATAAAAACCCCACAAAGAATTGAAGTACACGTTAACAAAATATAAAATCTGTGTTTTGAACTTAACATGATACAAAGATAGTTGATTATAAATTAAACGATAAAAACACATTATTTTGCATACAATAAATTTTTAACCTGCATGAAAATATTAAAGTTAATTGGGATGAGTATTTTGGTTTTAGGATTACTCATCATGATTATTGGATTGTTTTTACCCAGTAAGGTTCATATAGAAAGAAGCATTATGGTAAATAATACACCTGATGTTCCTTATCAATTAGTAAACGACTTAACTAAGTTTAACGATTGGAGTCCATGGTACGAAATAGACACCAACGCTGCTTACTCTAATAGCGAATTAAAATCAGGTGTTGGTGCTTGGATATTATGGAAAAGTAATAATGCTGATGTAGGCAATGGAAAACTTACAATAACAGAAAGTAAACCCAACGAACTTATTGTTACCAAGCTAGAGGTAGAAGGTTGGGATCCATCAGCCGCATCCTACTTATTTATAACAGAAAACAATACAACAAAAATAATCTGGACCATGGATAGCGATATGGGCTATAACATCATCGGAAGATGGTTTGGTTTATTTATGGATAATTTGATTGGTAAAGATTATGATAAAGGCCTTGCAAGCATCAAAAAGATATGTGAAGAAAAACCTATTCAAGAAAAAATTGCAGGGTTTGATGTTAACTTCATAACAATACCTTCACAGTACTATATTTACACCACCAACAAGGATGTAAATGCAAATGAAATTGGCCTGAAAATAGGCGCTAGCTTAATGAGGCTTGATGCATTTACTAAAAACAACCAGATTGCAGTATCTGGACCTCCATTTACGATTTGGTATAGCCCTACCAATTTTGTTGTAGGCATAACTGTTTCTGAAGAAACATCAGCAAAGGACAAAAACATAAAATTTGGCCAATTAAACGTTTGTGATGCTTATGTGGTTAGTTATTATGGTTCATATACTAATACGCAACCAGTATACGAAAACATGAATTCATTTATTCTAGAGAAAGGTAAACATCCATCAGGTCCACCAAGAGAGTTGTACTTATCGGATCCCATTTTAGAAAAAGACACTACAAAATGGTTAACAGAAATTGTGTTTCCTGTCCAATAAGATAACAGCTGATTCAAACTAAATACACTTTTCTATGTATTTAGATATTTCTAATCAAACGCGCCTCTTAACTCATTTACTTTATTTGCATCAAGCCTGATAAATATAAAAAGTAATATAGTAAAGCTTAATAACGATGAACCACCGTAACTAATAAACGGTAACGGAATACCAATTACAGGCATCAAACCCAATGTCATGCCAATGTTAATTAGGAAATGGAAAAATAAAATTGATGCCACACTGTAACCATAAATACGGTTAAACTTATAACGTTGTCGTTCGGCTAAATAAACAATTCGCCAAAGCAGCAACATGTACAAAGCAATAAAGAGAAATGAGCCTGCGAATCCGTATTCTTCGCCAATGGTGCAGAAGATAAAGTCTGTACTTTGCTCGGGCACGAACCTAAATTTATTTTGTGTGCCTTCTAAGAATCCTTTACCAAACAATCCACCACTACCAATTGCAATTTTACTTTGCATAACATTATAGCCTGCGCCTTTTAAGTCAACCTCTTTACCCAATAATACATTGATACGGGATTTTTGATGCGCTTGTAATACATGCTCAAAAACATAGTCTACACTATTCACATAAATCATCATGATAGCCGCCACACCTATAACGGTTAATATATTCTGACGGTTTCTTCTAATGACCAATGTAAACAACGCAGCCAAAACAGCTATTGCGATGCACAAATACAATGCAGGAACAAGTAGCGCCAATACACTTAATACAATTACTGCAAAACCTAAAAACAAAATCCATCCTGGCAAGCCTTCACGATACAACACAAAAATAAAAGAACCAAAAACCAATGCACTCCCTGTTTCGTTCTGAAACAAAATAATAAATAAGGGTAAGAAACTAATTGTAAACGCGATGATTTGTGTTTTTCGCTCTTTAAACTTGATATTAAATCCGCTTAAGTATTTTGCCAATGCTAACGCTGCACCAAATTTTGCAAATTCGGCAGGTTGCATTCTAAACCCTCCTATTTCAATCCACGAACTAGATCCTTTTACAGTTGTACCAGCTAACAATACGGCTACTAGTAAAAACAGGGTAATACCATAAATAGGATAAGCAAATGCGTAAAAAAACTTTTCATCAACAAATAATATTAACACGCCTATAAATAACGATAAGCCAATCCATATCAATTGCTTGCCATAATTCATAGAGGTATCATAAATCATCGGATGATCTTCTTTATACACCGAAGCATAAATACAAAGTAATCCACCTAACACAAATACAAAGTATAGTACAAGTGTTAGCCAATCAATGCTTGCCGGTTTGGGTTGCTGCTGTTGCTGTATCATTTTTATGTACTAAATTTCCTTTGAGCATACGCTCCAATATATATTTACGCGTATCGTGCTTACCTGTTAAATATTGTTCTATCATTAAGCTTGCAATTGGTGCTGCCCAAGTTGCTCCAAAACCTGCATTTTCTACAAAAACAGCAATGGCTATTTTAGGATTATCTTTAGGTGCAAAAGCAAAAAATACAGAGTGATCTTTGCCATGTGGATTTTGAGCCGTACCTGTTTTACCACAAATTTCAATACCTGGAATCATTGCCACTCTACCCGTTCCACGTTCAATTACATCCTGCATACCATTAATTACAACTCCATAATATTGCGTATCAACACTGGCCCAATGTTTTTTGTTGTACTCGGGGTTAGGATTGGTTTTACCATCAATTCTTTTAACCACATGAGGTGTAATGTAATACCCACGATTGGCTACAACAGCTGTAGCATTTGCCATTTGCAGTGGGGTTATTCCTAATTCGCCCTGACCAATAGCTAATGATATTGTAGTTGACGATTTCCAGTGGAATCTGCCGTATACTTTATCATAATAAGTTGATGGGGGTAGAAAGCCTTGACCTTCTCCGTATAAATCAACACCTAACTTATGTCCAACACCGAAACTACTGATATGGTCGTACCATTTTTTATAAGCACTTTCTGAGTTAGGGTACTTCGGATTATCAATTACACTGCGGTATACATGGCAGAAATATGCGTTACAAGAAACAGCTACGGCACCTTGTAAGTTTAGTGGCGATGGGTGTGGATGGCAACCAACAGTTAATCCACCCAGATGATATCCACCGTAACATCCATACATGGTACTGGGTGTAAGAACACCCTCTTGCTGCCCAACCAAACTCATCAATACTTTAAAAATTGAACCCGGAGGATAAGGTGCTGCAAGCGGACGATTAAACAACGGCTTAGATGGGTCGCGCAATAATTTCATATAATTATTACCGCGTTGCCTTCCAACAAATAAATTTGGATCATAGGTTGGCATACTTATCAGTGCCAATATTTCTCCAGTTGATGGTTCTATGGCAACAACACTACCAATTTTATTATTTAATAACTGTTCCCCCAACTCTTGTAATTTCTGATCAATACTTAAGGTGATGTTTTGCCCAGCAACAGCAGGTGTATCAAACATACCCTCCTTATATCTTCCTTGTGTACGACTTTTACTATCTACCAAAACATAACGAACACCTTTACGTCCACGTAAAACTTCTTCATAACTTCGCTCAACACCGCTAATACCTTTAAAATCTCCCATCCGGTAGTAGCCTTCACTTTTTTCAATATCTCGATCGGTTACCTCTCCAATATAACCCATAATATGAGCGGCATTGCTATGCTGGTATTTTCTATCTGTTCTTACTTCTACATAAAAGCCAGGGAAATCGAACAGTTTTTCTTGAAATGCAGCATAGATGGGAATGGTTAATTGTTTTTCGAAAACCGAAGGCCGATATGGTGCGTAACCAACGCCACGTTTTATCTTTTCGAACCTTTGAATAAAATCAATTCTTTCAATACCTAATACACGACAAAATACATTTGTGTCGAGCCCTTTTACTTGTTCGGGAATAACGATTAAATCATAGATGGCATCATTGTATACCAACAACTCTCCTTTTCTGTCGTATACCAAACCACGGGCCGGATATATAGTTTGCTCTTGCAACACATTTTCTTGTGCCGAGCGCAAGTAGCTATCATCAAACAATTGCATCACTGCTAAACGCAGGATGTAAATGAGTGCAATTGAAAAAAATATAGCCAGTAAAACCTTTTGCTTAGAGGTGCTATCCATTACTTATTTTGGTGTTGTAAAATAACAATTGTCCTACAACGATCATCAACACAGTTACCAACGTACTAAGTATTATACGTAATAGTGTGCTAAAAAACTCGTAAAACCCATATATCTCTAAGAAGAATAAGAAGGTGTGGTGAACCAATGTCATACTAAAACAATAGAATACAAACCACACAATACCTTTTTTACTCATGGATGGCCTAATTCTACTTTCAGTATCTTCTTTGGTGGTTGCAAAACGTAAGTAGTGAATTCTTACAAAAGCAAGCAAAACACTAGCTG
>JBILPP010000091.1:0-6422 GCA_044373765.1 Bacteroidia bacterium | reverse complement strand
AATAGTCGATATGTGTGGGATTGTTTCACTAAGCAAAACAAAAATGGACATCCCTATTAGTAGAAGCAGTCAAAAGTGTTTCTAACTTTTGTAGCTGGTTTTACCAAGTTAGAATTTGATTTTAAGGGCGAGTGGATTGTCTGTTTTCAATCTATTAAAGGATTTATTGAAGGGTATTATGCGGTATTTGATGGACTTTTGAAGGGAAATTATTTATACACGGTAAAAAAACTTGATGAGGCTAATCGCATTACCAAGTAAAAAAGAAAAAGAAATATTTGATAAGTTGATATAACGTTAAATGAATATGAAAACCAGCAAACAACAAAAAGAACCTACCCCTGAAATAAATCCTCCTCCAGCTTTTCCCGAGCCAAGGCCAAATGCACCTGAAATTTTGCCTTTGCCTAAAAGAAATGAACCATATCCAGAAGAACCGGAGATTAGTCCACAACCGCTTATTCCAGAACCACAACCTAGAGTTCCTGAAATTAATCCGGGAATTGGGTATTAACAAATTACAATCGCACTGTTTTAATTTGCATTAACTGCATGTAATTTAATGTTTTCAAACGCGTTAACATGTATATTTTTAATGCTTTTTCTCTCACCACCCTTTCAAATGAAAGGGTGAAATATTCTGGTTGTATTATTTTTGATCTTGTTTTTCTATTTCTGCTTTAAACAAGAACACTTACAAATGCAAATTGTATGCTCCATATGCGCACCGCTAAGAATATACTTGAGGTTTTCTTGTATCATTAATATGATATTTTCACGTTTACAACGCCAATCATACTAGTCTGTGTTTAATTCTACTGGCCTAAAAAAATACACAAGTAGAAACATGTTAACCGCATATCGCTTATAAGGTGCTTTAAAAAACAACTAGATTAATCCTACAAAGACCATTGAGAATACAAACGTAATCCATTACATAATTTTCCTAGAGCCTAAAAATATAGCTGCACTCAAATACCTCCAAAGAGTTCTATAATTAAATCACGAGAGTCTCTTCGAGGCATAATACTTTTAATATCAGCGGGAAATAACGCGCTCATGTTTTCAAATTCTTCCTCGGTTACATGTTTTCTTAAGGTTTTTAATACCGCTTGTATCGCAATTAATGCCTCATTATTACTAGAGAAATTACCCCAAGAAAAGTGCTCATCAGCTTCTATTGCATCAACAAAATAATTCATGGTATAATTCGCTGGAATTTGATTTCCAGGAATCCATTCATCCACATACAACGCTTTTAAAGCCATTGGCATTTGAGCTATTATATGGAAACTATCTTCCACACTCAGGTAATTTCTTAGCAACCTAAAAACAGAACGAAGTAATCTACCTGCTCGTTCCCTATTGCCTGAATCCCCTAATTCTAAAGCAAGCTCATCCAAAAACCTGTTGCCTTTTTCTGCATGTTTGATAAAATGAATAGACATAAAATTCCTTATTGAGGTGACCAAAAATAGGCTTATGCCCAATTGAGATTAGTGATGATAATCAATAAAAGAATTGATCTGTATCGGGGCTAAAAACCTTATAAAAAAGGAGCTTGCAATAAAAAGTGAAATGCCATTGTTTAAAAACAGAATACATGCTGGAAAATTGCTAGCCTTTCAGTTAAAATCTTATAAAAAATCTGATGCCATTGTTTTAGCCATTCCAAGAGGAGGAATTCCAGTGGCCTATGTTGTAGCTCAAAAACTTAATCTACCACTTGATATTATACTCACAAAGAAAATAGGACACCCAGACAACAAAGAGTTCGCCATTGGTTGGGTTTCCTTGAACTCATATTATGTCGATCTAGCATATGATGTTACAAAAGAATACGTCAAAAATGAAGTGAAACGAATTAGGAAACTTATGAATGAAAAATACCAATTATACATGGGTAATAAAGAACCGTTATCTATAACCAATAAAACAATTATTCTTATTGATGATGGAATTGCCACAGGCTATACCATGCTTGCAGCAATAAAAACATTGCGAGAAAAAAAAGTACACCAAATAATTGTAGCCGTGCCGGTTGCTCCAAAAGATGACTCATTAGGATTAAAAAATATAAGTGATGATTTTATAAGCTTAATGACACCTGAACAGTTTTTAAGTGTTGGTTCGTTTTATGACGATTTTGGTGAAGTGAGTGATGAGGAGGTTGTTCAAATATTAAATTCCTAACTAAAACATAAGAAAATATGATGATCAAGGAAGTAATATCAATTCCCTTATCTGGATTGAAATTAGACGCGGAACTGGTTATTCCCAAAAATGCAGTTGGAATAGTTGTATTTTCTCACGGCAGTGGCAGCAGTAGGCTTAGCCCGCGTAATAAGTTTGTTGCATCTGTAATGCATCAGCACCACTTGGCTACTTTACTTGTTGATTTACTTACTATAGAGGAAGACAAGCTTTATGAAAATCGGTTTGATATTGATTTAATTTCTGGCAGACTAATCCAAATAACTAATTGGCTTAATGATGATGAAAGAACAAAAAAACTACATATAGGATACTTTGGGGCAAGTACTGGGGCTGCTTCTGCACTTAGGGCAGCATCATTCATTGGCAAGGGAGTAAAATGTATCGTGTCTAGAGGCGGCAGACCTGATTTGGCTATTGAGTGTCTTGAAAAAATTAAAATTCCTATTTTATTTATTGTTGGAGAGCTTGATAAGGAGGTTCTAGATCTTAATAAGACAGCCATGTTGCATCTTCATGCAACTAAAGCAATGGAAATAATACCTGAAGCAACACACCTTTTTGAAGAAAAAGGAACACTTGAGCAAGTTGCAGAGTTAGCGGCAATGTGGTATGACAAATACCTACGTAATACACAATAGCTAAAAAATGTAATATAATTATATAATTTTTTCAACAAAAAATTGTTGATTTAGATCATACAGCGAAATGACCATTCTCATTTAACACTAAAAAACAGGTGGTTAGATTGCATATTCATTCGATTAGTACTTTAAAGTATCATATTAAAAACCTTAAATTAAAATCATGATGAAAGTAAAAGAAATCATGACCACAGGTTCAGTTAAACATTGTGGTCCGGAAACCAAATTGCGAGAGGCTGCTAAAACCATGAAAGTTGCTAATTGCGGAGCGCTACCTGTGGTGGACAAGGATCAGAAAATTTCGGGTATTGTAACCGATCGTGACATTCCCTTATCTCTTGCCAAAGAACAACCGAAACCACATTCAGATTTTATGGTAAAAGAAATCATGTCAACTAAGGTGCACACAATTTTAGAGAATGAAGAGGTAGAAGTAGCACTTGAAAAAATGAGAATCAATCAGGTTGGACGGCTTCCTGTGGTTAATGAGTTGAATCAGCTTCAAGGGATCGTTTCGGTGCATAACCTACTGTCAAAACCACCTGTTTTAAACAACCTTAATCTTGATAGTTTGTATTCTTCAAAAGGAGAGCATATACTTAAAACGATTAAGTCACTTGCTGACCGATATAACCAGCCGAAAGCATCAAAAAAAAACCTAATAAAAAGCAATGTATAGCTCTAATTGATCATGCTCGTTTGAGAATCACAATTATAACCTATCTCAAACTAGCATATTTCAGGTATAACACTCATTTAATAAAGTAAAACCATGAATAATCAAGAAATAGAAAAGCTATTGGCCGTATCTGAGCCTAATTGTATTTCAGTTATTATACCTACACATCGACTAGCTCCAGGCAAATCATTAGACCCAATCATACTAAGCAAATCAATCGCTAAAGTAAAAGAGGCCATAAGTATCAAGAATAATTCCTCAGGAATTTTAATAAATAAACTTGAGCAACTATATACACAAATCCGTTTTTCTAACACAAAAGAGGGCTTAGGCATATTTATTTCTCCAAGTATCACAAAAGTTATCCATTTCCCATTTTCCGTAAAGGAAAGGATAAAAATAGGCCGCAACTTCGAAAGTAAAGAGTTACTGTTTTACAAAAATCTACCAGAATATCTGGTATTATCAGTTAATCATAAATCAATCTGCCTTTTCCATAGTAACGGAGAGGAACTTGATGAAATAAATAATGAAGACTTCCCTCGCACTTATCACGAAGAATATGAGTACGACCATTCCAATCGAGCAAGTTCATATGGTTACAGTCTTAAAGCATTCGAGTCAGACAAGTCAGTAACAAGAGAAACACGGTTTATTGATTTTCTGAGATCGGCAGATCGTTGTATAGGTAAATATATTGGGGAAGAGCTTCCCCTCCTGCTATCAGGTGCAACCAAAGAGGTGGCAGACTTTAATAGAATAACTAAACATAAACAACGCATAATTGGAAGTGTATTGGGAAGTCATGGTTATAATAAAAAGGAAATTGCAAACACCTCATGGAAGTTCATGCAAGATTACACTAAACAACAAAATGAAGCCCTTGTAAATAAACTCAGAGAACTTATAGGCAGAAAAAGTGTGGTTTATGGATTAGATAAGGTATATGAAGCGTTATCTGCGGGTAATGGACTTATGCTACTAATAGAAAAAGAATATGAATACACTGCAAACAAAGCGCAAGCATTAAGAAACAAAATAATGATTGAAGGCAATAATATTATTAATGATGATGAAACCAATGCCGATCTTGTTGATAAATTAATCAGGGGCGCGATGGAGAAAAAAAGCCGTGTTATTTTCCTGGATAATGGCGCATTGGCTGATTATAGCGGTGTGGCTTTAATCTTAAGATATCCCGATTTGATGAACTAATAAACATCGTTTTCTATTTAACAGCTAATTATAAACTTATGAAAAACACCATTTTACTTATCGAAAACAAGGCTGAAGTAAATAATAGCCTTTCTAGAATTCTTCAGCTTGCAAATTATGAAGTAATTAAGGAGAATAATGGAACATCAGCATTGGAGACAATTAAGTTGATTAACCCTGCTTTGGTATTATGCAATATAAAACTACCAGATATGGATGGCTTTAGTATTAAAAGAGCCTTACACAATATGCCTGAACTTGATGTTATCCCTTTTATATTTATTAGTGACAAATATGAAAAAAACCTTTTACGTCATGCAATGGAACTTGGTGCTGTGGATTTTTTGGCAAAACCTTACACGAGTGATGAGTTGCTAAAAGCAATAGAAACACAACTCTCAAGGTCGTCACTTTACACTCTTACTCGCGCACCCAAAAATAACAAGCCCGTTACCTCATTTGCAGATTTTAATGATTTATTCCCTCAGAAATTAACAAAGCGGGTTAGAAAAAGAGAAATGATTTACCATGAAGATGACTCAATACATTACCTCTATTTTGTAATATCAGGAAAAATAAAGGCTTTTAAAACCAATGAGTACGGCAAAGAATACATCATGGATATTTACAAAGAAGGAGATGTTTTTGGCTACGAAAGTTTGCTGGCAGATAGGAAATGTTACGAATCAACCATGACTATGGAGGATTCAGAAATGGTGCTTATACCTCATGCCGAATTCCACCAACTACTTTTGTCGAACCCTGAATTATCATTAAAATTTATTGATAACATTACACGTAATCTTTCAGCCACAGAGGAAAAACTTTTAAAACTTGCCTACAATTCGGCTAGAAAACGTGTTGCAGAGGCATTGCTTTTTATCTATAAGAAATACCAACCAAAATCAAAAGAAGACATTGCTTTTAATATCTATCGAGAAGACATATCAGCAATTACCGGATTAACCGTTGAATCAGTGAGTAGGAATTTAAGTTCTTTTAGGCAGGAAGGTTTGATAGAAACGGTGAATGGCACCATTCGATTATTAAATATTAATAAACTTGAAACCCTCAGAAATTAAAAAAATACATAAAAAGGCGGATGATTAATTTCATCCGCCTTTTCAATTTTGTAATTAGAGATTTAATAATTTACTAAAGCCTCTACATAGTTAACTTCAAGGTTATTTTCTACTTGTGTAACACCTGGTGCACCCCACGCGGCTTCTTCAGCATCATTCTTCTCAACCAACGAACGCACCTTGCCAGTAAGTATTACTTTTGTTCCTGTTGTTATAACATTAACATGGCTTGCGTCTAAATCCGCATGTCTATGGAAAGTTTTATTGATTTTATCCTTCACCTCATTCATACTTACTTTAGGTGTAAGCTTAATTAGATTTGAAATACCGCGAACTCCAGTTAAATTCTCGATACAACTTTTAGCTGACTTTCGTTGGAATTCCCAATCAGCCTCACCTTCAAGAGTAACCCATCCGTCATCCACTTTTACCTTCACCTTTTCTTCATTTACCGAACTGTTCCACCTTAATGCATTTGTAACAGCTTGGGCAATCTCGGTGTCATTTTTTTTCAGTGAACTGAAGGGCTTCACCTCAATGTCTTCTGCTACAGCTTTTACACCCGATACTTTCGTTGCAGCGCGTTCG
>JBILPP010000090.1:0-6455 GCA_044373765.1 Bacteroidia bacterium | reverse complement strand
CATTCATCCATGTTGCTCCTATGTTTAACTTCAAAGGAAATCCAAAGGTTATATCTGTATTCAAACTTAACCCCCTACTAATAGCATAACCATTTAAATTATCATAAATAATTTTATTCGGGTCGGTATCATAGTCGGCAATAATGCGGTTGCTAAAGTAAGTGTAAAATGCAGAAGCATCTAAGTTTGCAAACCCTTTACCTTTACTAATAAAACGTGTGTAGTTTACATTTCCGTTCCAGCTTTGTTCAGGTTTTAACGATGATTGTATAATTACTTCACGTGCTCCTGTTAAAGCCGCATGGTCTTCGGTAAATAAATTCACAACCCTAAATCCGTTTCCTAAGCTTAGCCTTATGGTGTTAAATTTATTGGGTTGAATTTTGTAATTAATTCTAGGTGAAAATATTGATCCGTGTTGTTTGTAATAATCGTATCGTGCACCAACTAATAAAGTTTGAGTAGATGTGAGTGTTATTTCATCTTGCACAAATATGCCGGGTAAATAAATTACAGATGGTTTGTTGTTTAAACTTAAATCGGCTGTAGCTGGTGTATTATCGTCATAATTGGTGTAGCGTAATCCTGCGCCCATCATTACATCATGTCTTAAACCAATTTTACGGTTATGCACCAATTGCGCAAAACCAACTTGCTGCGTGGCCAAGTATGCTGTTGTTCCGTAGTAAGAGTTTTGGTGGTGGTAATTGTAACTATACATCAATTTTATTTTTTGTGTTGTTGGCAATTCATAGTTACCAATTACTTCAGCACGTTGGGTAAAAATACTTTCGCCATATATACTATCACCACCTCTATACTTTTTTTGCCATTGTGTTTGCCCACCCCAACGATCTTCATAAAACAACCTAATAGCGATATTGGCTTCTCTGTTATTTTTTCGGGTAAAAGCATATTTATTAAATACCGAAATTCTGTTCTGTAAAGTTACATCTGTAAATCCATCCTTGTTTTTATCAATGCGGTTGTTAAAGTTAAAATAGTTTGCACTAAGCAATGATGATACTTTTTTATTGCCCCATTTTATAGCTGCATCTGTATTATACTCACCATAACTTGTGGCAAATTGATCGAAAGACAACAGCGGTGCTTTTTTAGGATTTTTGGTGATGACATTAATAATACCTGCAACAGCTTCGCTACCGTATAATGTACTAGCGGGTCCTTTTACAATTTCAATCCTATCAACCACACTATTAGGTATACCCATCATGCCATAAACAGTGCTCAACGAACTTACAATGGGCATCCCATCTATTAATATTAAAGTGTAGGGTCCTTCCATTCCATTTATATGAATATCGCCTGTGTTGCATACGTTACAATTCATTGTCGGTTGCACTCCGTTTACCATCGATAGTGCATCAAACAAATTATTAGAAACGTTCTTTTGAAAAAACTTAGGTGTATAGATTTCAACTGAAACAGGGCTATTAAGTTTACTTACCTCCTTAAGCGTGCCAGTAACTGTAACCTCGTTTAATGAAGTTTGTGAAACATCTAACGATAGGTTTAGGTTAATGGTTTCGTTGCCTTTAGCCACCACTCTTTTATATTTGGTTTCGTACCCTAAGGCAGAAATTACTAAAGTGTATACTCCTGATTGAGTTAGTTTTAAAGTGTAAAACCCATCATTGTTGGCTACTGTCCCTTGGGATGTCCCTTTTATGCCAACTGTCGCAAAACCAATAGCTTCACTACCATGTGTTATTACTCCTTTCACAATTGTATGCTGCGCATGACTTTGCAACACGAATAAAACGTAAGTAATTAGCCAAAAGAATCTTGCTTTCATTATTATGGCAGCAAAAATATGAATTTAGGCTTATCTAAAAAATATATTATATTAATTTAACTTATTCGGTCATGTAGGTTAAAATAAAGCCATCCAATAATTCATCATGTATATCGTAAAAAATGGGTGTATTTATGTGTAAGCAGCCTCTTAATTGAGGTTGTTGGGTAAAAATGGTCATGTGTTTTTTAAAGTCCAATTCTTTTTGACCGTAAAATTTGTACAAGGTTTCTTTTGCGCTCCAAATCAGGGTTTGATCGTGTATAAGATTAGAGGTTTGTTGTAACATTTCTTCTTCGGCACTATTTATAAATTTATGTGCCACTCTTCCAACTCGCTCATCAACTTTCTCTAAATCGAGTGCCACATTTTTAACTTTACTAAACATAACTGCTGCGTAATAGCTGCTGTGGGTAACAGATAAGTGGTATTTTTCGTCATTAACCAACATACTTGGTTTATTATAAATATCTTTATTGATTGTAACCAAGGCCTCTAATCCAAAATGTGTTGTAATTGCAGCGCGGCTTGCTAACCAGTGCAAACTATGTTTAGGGGTTGTGGTTTGCTCGTCTTTTAAATTAAACAAAAATTTATTTAACGTTTCCGCATCTTCTGTAATTTTCCAAACCAATAAAAAGGTATTTTCGCCCGGAGTAAAAGTTTTAACTATTGCCATGAGTGTAATTAACATTACGAAAATAGCACATTTTAGCGGACATAATGGTCCAATTTATTCGTTCTGCACTGCTATTAATGCAAACGAATTTTATAGCGGAGGAAACGATGGATACGTTGTGCTTTGGAATAAAGAAACCAAAGGAGATGGCAAGTTGTTGGTCCAAGTAAATCGTCCGGTTTATTCGCTTTGTTTTGATCAAGCGGATAATTTGCTCTTTTGCGGCACAGCCAGTGGTAACTTACATGTGGTTGATTTATTAGCAGGCAAAGAAATTAGAAATATTGAAGCGCATACATTAGGTGTTTTTGACATAAAAATACACAATAACGAGTTAATTACTTGTGGTGGTGATGGAGCTGTAAAAGTTTGGAGTTTACCGGATTTAAAATTATTACACCACCATCAGGAGAGCAAAAAAAGTGCACGTTGTTTAGGTCTCAATATCAATCAAAACATAATGGCTGTGGGGTTTAGCGACCATAAAATACGCGTGTATCAACTAACTGATTTTACGTTGCTAAATACGCTAGATGCGCATACCAACTCCGTATTTACAGTTGCCTTTACTAACGATGGTAAGGAGTTATTAAGTGGAGGAAGAGATGTGATGTTGCGCAGTTGGTTGGTAAATCAAAACTACAAATTAGATGTTGATGTGGCCGCGCACAACTTGCATATTAATCACATTGCTTTTAACCCAAGTGGGAAATTATTTGCTACGGTAAGTATGGATAAAACCATTAAAATTTGGGCTACAGAGAAATTTCAATTGTTAAAAGTTGTTGATAAATTTAAATATGATGGCCACTTGAGTAGTGTAAACAAATGCCTTTGGTTTGATGACGAAACCCTTTTAACCGGTAGTGATGATAGAACCATTATGATGTGGATGGTGGAAACAGAAAAATTGTAAATTGAACTGGAACATGAATACCATATATCAAATAATAAAACACTTAGAACGGTTTGCTCCAACCGTATACCAAGAAAGTTACGACAACTGCGGATTACTCACAGGCAGTGCCGATTGGGAACTCACCAAAATATTACTAACATTAGATTGCACTGAAGCTGTGGTTGATGAAGCCATTGCAAAAGGATGTAATTTAATTGTGGCACATCATCCCATAATTTTTGGTGGACTAAAAAAAATAAATGGTAAAAACTATGTGGAGCGAACGGTTATCAAAGCCATAAAGAATGACATTGCTATTTATGCCATTCACACCAATTTAGATAACATGCAATTTGGTGTTAACCATAAAATTTCTGAAAAATTAGGGTTGATAAATACACAAATTTTAGTCCCCAAATCGGGCATGTTAAAAATGTTGTGTGTCTATGTGCCTCAAACACATTTACAGGTGGTTCAAGAAGCTTTATTTCATGCAGGAGCGGGTGATATTGGCAACTATAGCGAGTGTAGTTTCTACGCCACCGGAATGGGGACTTTTAAAGGCAACGAGCACAGTCATGCATTTGTGGGAAAAATAGGTGAGCGGCATCAAGAACCCGAATACAAATTAGAAGTAGTGGTGGATGATTCCAAGTTGGATAAAGTGATATCAGCCTTGAAAAGTGCCCATCCATACGAAGTAGTAGCCTTTAATGTATATGCCATATTAAACCAGAACAATACCATTGGAAGCGGTATGATAGGTGAGTTGCCTGAAGAATTAAATGCCGAAGACTTTTTAAAACACATAAAAAGTGCCATGAACTTGAACGTGGTAAGGTATACACCGTATAGTAAATCAATTAAAAAAGTTGCTGTATGTGGCGGTTCAGGAAGTTTTTTACTTAAAAATGCCATTGGTGCTCAAGCAGATGCTTATGTTACAGCAGATTTCAAGTACCACGAATTTTTTGATGCCGAAAACCGCTTAATGATCGCAGATATTGGTCATTATGAGAGTGAAATTTTCACAATTAACTTATTAGCTGATGAAATTGTTAAAAAATTCCCTACTTTCGCGGTCATTTTATCAGAGATTAACACGAATCCAATAAACTATTATATTTAAATTATGGCTGCTAACACAGAGTTAACCGTAGAACAGAAACTTCAAGCACTTTACAAGCTTCAAGTTATCGACTCGAAAATAGACAAATTAAGATCGGTACGTGGCGAATTGCCAATGGAAGTTGCAGATTTAGAAGATGAATTGGCTGGTTTAGAGACACGCAGCGAAAATTTGGAGGCAGAAGTAAAGCAAATGGAGGCATCTATTTCGGCTAACAAAACCCAAATAATGGATGCTAAAGCCAACATTAAAAAATACGAGAAACAGTTAGAGAACGTAAAAAATAACCGTGAGTTTGATGCCTTGAACAAAGAAATTGAAATTGCTGGTTTAGAAGTTCAGGCCGCAGAAAAACGTATTAAAAATTTACAATTTGACATTGAGCAGAAGAAAGGCTCAAAAGAGGGTTTAATTGCCGAGTTAGAAGGGCGTAATATCGATCTTAAAAACAAAAAAGGTGAATTAGACAATATTGTTGAAGAAACTGAAAAAGAAGAAAGAGAATATCTTGTGCTGCGTGAAAAAGCAACCATCGGTATTGAAGCTCGTCTCTTAAATGGCTATAATGGTATTCGTGGAAACGTTAAAAATGGTATCGGTATTGCTATCATTGAACGCAATTCTTGTGGTGGTTGTTTCTCTAAAATACCTCCTCAACGCCAATCCGATATTCGTCAACGCAAAAAGATTTTGGTTTGCGAACATTGCGGACGTGTTTTGGTTGACCCGCAATTAGCTGAAGAAATTACTTTGTAAATAATTATTATAGTTTTTAAACTATGATATGTATTAAAGGAGCACGTATGGTTATTACCTTGGTGCTCCTTTTTTTGTGCCCTTTAGTTAAGGCAAGTATTCAACATCACTTTTATTTTTCTCCAGTTTGCATGGAGGCCCAAAAACATATTGCTTCGCTACGTTTAAATAAGGCCCAGCAACTCTTGTCAGCCGAAAAGAAGCTTCATCCAGATAATGTTGCCATACTATTTCTTGAAAATTATATCGATTACTACAGGGTAATTACTTCGCAGGATTACAGTAACCTGAAAAAGATGGAGCAATTAAAAGACGAACGCTTAAAAGCAATTCGGAAGATTTCTCCTAAATCACCCTATTTTTTATATGCCCAGAGTGAAATTAATTTGCAATGGGGTTTTATCAAAAGTTTTAATCAAGAATATTTGGGGGCAATGCTTGAATTTAGAAATGCCTATCAATTGGCAAAAGAGAATTATGAAAAGCACCCTGAATTTAAACCCAGTCAAAAAACAGTAGGCTTGTTCAGGGCTTTATTGGGTACAATACCTAACAACTATAAATGGATTTTAAGTGTGGCGGGTTTAAGTGGCGATTTTGATGGGGGTATGCAATTAATACAGCGCTATTTTAATACAGATAACTACCAAGAATTTATCTTGGATAAACAAAGTAGTGAGTTTTACTACACGTTGTTTATGCTCAATTTTGGTGACAAGCAAAAGGCTTGGGCATTTTGTAATGAACACACAGCCGACCATTACACAAATTTAATGAGCGTTTACTTACGTGCGTTTACCGCAAGTAAAGTAGGTAAAAATGATGAGGCAATTCTTGTATTGCAACAGCGCCCTAAATCTGCCGATTATGAACCTTTTTATGCATTAGACTATATGCTAGGACTATGCAAGCTAAATAGACTAGATGATGATGCAGCACAAAATTTGAAACGTTTTGTTTCTTTTCACAAAGGTAAAGTACTGATGAAAGATGCTTACCGCAGAATTAGCTGGTGTTACTTATTAAAAAACGATATGGATAAATTTAAAATTTATCGTGAACTAAGTAAACGCTATGGTAATGGCAATAACGAAGAAGATAAAAACGTGCTGCATGAAACAGAACAAGGTATAATGCATGATTTGGTTATTTTAAAATCCCGTTTGTTATTTGATGG
>JBILPP010000089.1:0-6471 GCA_044373765.1 Bacteroidia bacterium | reverse complement strand
GTATAGTTGTGAAAATATTCCTGACATCATATTTATACTTGGCGGTTAACAGTGTGCGTTGGGATTGGGGTAATTATCACTTTGGTCTTCGAAGGTATTATCTAAACAAACAAAATCTTTTTCAACCAATAAAAACAGCTCCTTACCATTGCTTAGTGCTTGCTTACATTGAAAACCAACCTCGTTGGTGCTTATCCACTTTTGCGCAACAACAGTTGGAACTTGCACCGTAATTTTTGCACCTTCCATAATTGCAGCTAATGATTGTACATCAGCAACATTGGCAAGGGCATAAGTAAATGTGGTATTTCCAAACTCGGTTTGTTCCTCCAAATAACCGATTTGGGCAAAGTTAGCCACCTCCGTTTGGGTTAAACGCAACCTGATGCTGTTTCCTTTTATACGTAATTTCATGTGGTTTTTTTATATTAATTGTTTCCCAATTTAAACCGAGATTAAACCAAATTTACCAATTGCTTTTGTTTTTAAAACAATTTGTAATGTATAATGCCGATGTGGTTAAATAGGGATCAAGAATTGAACGCTGTTTACTGGGCAAAAATCAAATAGTTTGCTTTTAAAAGCATCTATTTATTAATTTGGGTTATATAACTAATTCCCATTTTTAATTGGGTGTAGCTTAACGCCTCACCAAGCTTTTGTTTAATAGGAGTTAAATTGGTTGTGTCAAGTAAAGTAATGGCCTCTTGTATTTTATCTAAATCGCGCTGCGATAAAAAATCAAATATATTAACTTGTCCTGTGGTTATAAAATCGGCCAAATGAGTTTCTACAGTGCCCGTTGTAATACCCCGTTGTTTGGCTATATCAATTATACTTAAACCTTTTTGGTAAAACTCAAGGGTAATTAACTTGGTGTTTCCTTTTTCTGTTTTGGTTGATGCCGCTTTGCCCGCAACTAGTTTGCGCTCTATCAGTGGTACATCAAATGTAAAATCGCCAAAAGTAATGCGCTGCACATCGTTTAGTTTTTTCCAAAACAAGGCTTCCAACTCTTCTGTATCCCGAGAAAATTGTTTAACCTTTACTTTGCCATTTAAAAACGATTTTATCTTTTCAATCGGCAATATCAATTCATCATGTATAACCTTGGCAAAATATTGTTTGGCTTTGGTAACACGCTCGTTTAACAAGGTACCATTTATGGGTTGATTTTGAAGAATAACCTCCAGCTGTTTTATAAACTTATCAGCAGTTTGTTGTTGGTCTTTTGCCCTGTCTAACAGAACAGAAGTTACACTTTTAATCATCTCTTGTTCGGGCAGTTTTTTGCTGTTAATTTGCTGATAATAATAATGAATGCCAACCATTAGTTTACCCCAATCAAATGTTTTTAAAAGCAATAGGGCAGCAAATTTCGGTTTCTCTTCCTGCAGCTTTTGCTCAATAAAATTTATGCTGTTTTCTTGTTGGGCAAACTGTAAAATACGTGTATCAGATTGCACACTGCTTGGGGTAATGTGCGATAATAAACTAATGCCGTTTAATGTTCTGCATCTGCTCAATGCTACATAAACTTGGCCTGCAGCAAAAGAACTGCCTGCATCAATCACCACATCATCAAACGTTAACCCCTGACTTTTATGTATAGTAATAGCCCAAGCCAAACGAATAGGGTATTGCGTAAAACTACCCAATTCTTCTTCCTCTAGTTTGTTGGTTTCTTTGTTTAATGTGTACCTAATATTAGTCCACTTTTCTTTCTCTATTTCAAATGTTTCTTGCGTATCATTAAACTCAACCCTAATGGTTTCTGCACTAACATATTTTACAATAGCTAATTTCCCATTATAATAACGTTTATCAATTCCCGAATCGTTTTTAATAAACATGATTTGAGCACCTGGCTTTAGCTGCAATTCCATTTCGGTAGGTAAAGCTTTTTCTGAAAAATCGCCATTTATAGCCCCATTAAATTTGGTGGTTTTGCCAGGCAATTTAGCCAACTCACGCTGGTTAATGGCATCGGCCATGCGGTTGTGTGTGCTAAGTGTAATCCCTTTAGGTGTTTCGTTTATTAGGTTTGAAGTGTGCCTGCTACGTAAAATATCTAGGTCGGTGGTGGTTAGTGTATTGTTTCTGATGTTGTTTAATAAATCAACAAACGAAGCTTCTTTTTGGCGGTACACCTCCTTTAACTCAATAAATAATGGAGGCGTTTCGCGTATAACAGGCGCACTAAAAAAAAACGGGCTTTCGTATTCCTTACGCATCAATTCCAATTCATCGTCAGATACAACAGGAGGGAGTTGAAATAAATCTCCAATAAGCAACAATTGCACACCACCAAAGGGCTTATTATTTTGCCTAACATACTGCAAAATATCATTAACAGCCTGCAACAAATCGGCCCTAACCATACTTACTTCATCAATAATAAGCAACTCCAATTCGTTTATTAACTCCGTTTTTTCCCTGTTAAATCGTAAGTTTTTTAGCAGTTGGTGCTTATCAACAGTAGCATTATGACCAAAAATATTGGTTGCAGCAGGCAGGTATAAATTAAAGGGCAATTGAAAAAACGAATGCATGGTAACACCTCCCGCATTAATAGCAGCCACACCTGTTGGGGCCACGATGGCTACATTTTTTTGCGACTGATCTTTAATTTGTTTTAAAAATGTGGTTTTACCCGTGCCCGCTTTACCAGTTAAAAACAAGTTGCACGAAGTGAAATTAATTACCTCAGTGGCCAAGTTAAATAAGGTGTTTTCCTTCAATTCAATAGTATTCATAGATTTAATGGGTTATACGTTCGGGGCATGCGTAAATATTAAAACGTTGGTTACGTAAAAAACCAACCAAAGTTATGTTAAAGGATACAGCTGTTTGCACAGCTAAGCTACTAGGTGCACCTACAGCGCAAACTATAGGTATGCTAGCCATGGCTGCTTTTTGCAACAACTCAAAACTAGCACGACCACTTAATAATAAAACGGTTTCATTTAGTTTAATGGTTGATGCATGCATGGCTGCCCCAATTAATTTATCAAGGGCATTGTGCCTGCCCACATCTTCGCGCAGTAGCAATAAATTACCAGCAGCATCAAACAAAGCACAAGCATGTATACCACCCGTGTATTCAAAAACACTTTGTTGGGCCCGCAACTTATCGGGCAACTGGGTAATGCTTTGTGGGGTAATTTGCAAGGTTAAATCCAGATGCTGCACCATGCAATTTGTTTTAATGGCTTCAATACTTTCTTTACCGCATACACCGCAACTGCTGGTGGTGTAAAAGTTACGTTGCAGTTTGCTCAGGTCAATATCCAAATTAGGGTTTAACTCCACACGTACAATGTTTTCTAAGTTTTCTTGGGTGTTTAGCTCGGTGCAGTATTGTATTTTATAAACATCAGTTGTTTTTTGTATGATGCCTTCGGTAAACAAAAAGCCAAGCGCCAATTCAAAATCGTTTCCGGGGGTACGCATGGTAACCGAAACACTTTTTTGTTGTCGTGCATCCATTGGCCCAAAACCCAAACGTATTTCCATGGGTTCTTCTACAGCTAATAAATCCTCGGTTTGTTCGGATTGATTGTCAGTAATGCGGGTTATGTTTACGCTCTTTACACTTGGTTTTGTCATCACCACGAAAGTAAAACCTTAATTGTAATTTACGGTTGTTGTTCCGAGTAAAAACGTTTATAACGTAAATATGTGTTTTAACAAGATAGAATGATTGAACCCTATCAGCGATTTTAAAACTTATGGTGTTACCAAACCATATGGTTAAAGAAAAGGAAACTAAAGCGATAAACCATGAGGTGCGGAATATTTTTATGCTTGTTTTTCTGCTTTTCTTTGTCTTACTTAGCATAAAGATTCAGCCCTAACTATTTGTAATCCAAAGTTCAATAAACTAGTATTTCGCCAAACTCGTGTTAAAATTTTCGTAAATGGTTTACAATAAATAAGGTCAGAATGCTTGCATGTATTTATGTATTATTAATCACATTTAAATACCCATCTTATGGAACTCAAAACATTATTGACCGTTTGTACAATAGTTTTTTTGTTAGCTTGTAATCCACTTAAAAAACTCACCAATCAAGTAAATTCTAATTTACCTACAGAGTTGAAGAAAAGATTCTACAATGAAAATTTTGTCGGCACTTTTATTGAAAATCCAAAGGATGTGCTAGGCAAGCTTGTTTATATATATAGGATAAACGACAGCACCTTCTCTTATAAAACATCTGTTTTAAGATATCCACGAAACTTGGGAGTAATAGAGGGAAGTGAAAAACCTGTTTTGAGGGCTTCTGGTGTAATTGAGATAAAAAACACGAACGATTTTGGATTGTTTTTGTCAGCTTTTAACTTGAATTCTATAACCAGCAGCTCAGATGCCGCAGAAATAGTAGTAATCGACAATAGACATGTAGCAATCAATGGTGACACCATTCAATATTATTTTGAAAACAAACCTGTTCTACCATTGGAGAGGCTCAAGATTGGAAACACCGTTTATCAACCAGAAATAATTTATTATGTGCGCGGTGTTCACATTACTTCTGTTTCTGCTAAGTCGGCAAAGTCGTTTACCAGCGGGAATGATGCATCAGGTGCTTTTTTTAAAATGAATAACAAATACTATTCTTCGGGGACTGGCTTTACATTCGACTACAAAGCTGGATTAACGGTTGAAGATGTTACATCATATGTTAAAAGTGGTGGAACAAATAATGAAACACCGAAAAAAGATGAACCAGAAAATTTAAATGTTGTAGATAGCTTATTAAAAAACACTCCGCTAAACAAAATAAAAAGTATAAAAATTAAGCGTATAGATTAACAACCACGCAATGGTTAGTAAAATCTCAACCTTCATAAGCTAAAATACTACATTATCTATCTAAACTCCTCAACGGTTCATTATCATTAACTGTTAGAGTTTTGCAGCTCACAGATTTTATAAAATACCTTAACGATTGTTCTCCATTTTGGTAAAATTTTAATAGGAGCGGGGCACATTGTTTTTCGTAAATGGCCAATAAAGGTTCTTCAAAATTGGTATCTGTGTTTTTAAAACACACCACATCTGTATCGGGTTCTCGTGCGTCAAGCAAGGCCCTTATTTCGGCATAGGTTAAGTTGGGGTAATCGCAACCAATAACCATTAAACTTTGTTGGGGTAACAGTTTACATGCACTTAAAATACCTGTTAAAGGACCTGCATTGTTAAAAGTCGCATTGTCTTCAATGCATTTATAATATTGAGAAATCTCCTCTTTTTGTTGCGCATTACATGATATATAAACTTCATCGCAAAACGGTTGCAACATATCAGCTACATGCGCGTATTGAGGTTTCTTGTGGTATGTAATAAAGGCTTTATCGCGCCCCATCCTTTCGCTTTGACCACCACACAATACCAGTCCAATTAAGTTTTGATGTGTTGTTGCATGTTTAAATATATCGGTTTTAAAAAAGCTTTCGTCCAATACCTCTGCGCGGGGAATTTGATAATAATCAATAGCATCTTGTAACAAATAATCTCTTATAACCAATAACAAATTACCTTTTACTTGGTGGTTTTTGTAGGCATGTATTATTTGAGTTAGGCGAGGTTCTAAACCCAATTTTTCGTCTATCTCCAAACGGCCTACTTCATCTACAACCATCCAACTGTATTGTTTTTTTAAACCCTGCAACAAAATGTCTTGAGCGGTATTAAAAGCTGTGTTATCAAATAAAAACTTACCAATGCCAATGCTATTTTCGGTATTATGGGTTTGAAAGGTATAGTATGTTTTTTCCGAAATATCATATAACATACGTTTGTTGTTTACATCTGGAGTAAGAATGCCACCTATGTTATCTTGTGCATCAACCCAGCTTTTTAGTAAAGTTGTTTTACCCGATTTAACGGGCTGACTTAAAATAAAAATTTGGTTGTCCATTTTAGCTGTTTCTATATAAACTTAATACAATTAAATTCACCACAAATGCCGTATATACTTTTAGCCCTTTGTGTTGCATTTGCGCAATTTTTAAAGCAGGGGTAAGGTTATTTTTTAAATTAGGCATTAAATCTACCAATTGTGCGAGTGTTTGTTTGTGTTGGTGTTGTTGCTTATTGGCCCACTTTTGTATGGCCCATTTTAATGCGGGGTTTAAAACATAAAACATAAGCAGCAAGGCAGCCAATGAACGTACAATGGCATAAAAGGCTTTACCGCCCAAACCTTGCATGGCAAAAACAGAAACAATAAACACCAGCAGAAAAAATGCACCAATTAATTTGCCTTTACGTTTGTTTTTTTTGTAAGCCAATATATCGTGTTGCGTGTAATTAAGGTTTTGCAATTGAAACAAAACCTCATCCGATTTATAGTAGAGTTGCTTAGGTAGGCCACCTGCCCAAATGCCTACTACCAATCCCCAAATGCTATACACTCCAGTATACAAAGCAATTAACCAAAAGCTAAAAGAAAAGTTGGTTAT
>JBILPP010000088.1:0-6484 GCA_044373765.1 Bacteroidia bacterium | reverse complement strand
ACCGTAAAAACACGTTTGGGTTGGGATGAAAACACGAAGAACATTGAAGAAGTAGCGGAGCGTTTGTTTGATGTAGGTATTAAAGCTTTATCCATACACGGACGTACGCGTGCCCAATTATATAAAGGCGAGGCAGACTGGACGTTAATTGCTAAAGTTAAAAACAACCCACGCATACAAATTCCAATTTTTGGTAATGGAGACATAGATTCGGCACCAAAAGCGTTGGAGTACCGCAATAAATATGGTATTGATGGCATTATGATTGGTAGAGCAGCTATTGGTTATCCTTGGATATTTAATGAAATAAAACATTACATGGCTACAGGACAATTATTGGCAGCACCATCTTTAATTGAGCGTGTAGAGGTTGTTCGTAAACATTTAAATTTTAGTGTACAGTGGAAAGGACCTGTTGTGGGGATTTTTGAAATGCGCAACCACTACAGTCAATATTTTAGAGGTATCCCCAATTTCAAAGGGTACAGAACCAAATTGGTTATGGCTCCAAATCAAGAAAGTATTCTCGATACATTAAACGAAATAATTGTCAAATACGAAGGAATGACGCTTTCTGTTTAAATTTAGGGTAAAATAAAAGTCGGCATATGTAATTACACATGCCGACTTTTTTATGCTGGGTGATGGTTATTTATTCCACCACAATACGTTTTACCAATTTATTTTTACTGTGTTGTATTTCTAGTAAATAAACGCCTTTGTTCAGTTCGTGAACATTAATAGTATGTGTGTTTATGCCCTTAGCAAGGTTTATGTTTTGGGTCTGTACTACTTGTCCTAACATATTTATTAAACGCATCTCGGCATGACCATTTTCCAAGCCTTCTAGTTTTAGGTTAATAACTGTTTTAGCAGGTATAGGGTAAATACTTAAGTTTCGCATAGCCAATTCTTCATTTAAACCAACCGCAGGTGTTACATTAACAACCATTGAACTGGCTATACTTTGGCAGCCAGCACCATTACGTGAAATAACCAATAGGGTAGCCGTATCAACCACATTAAATCTAGCACTAATGCTTGCTGTATTATTGCCACTTAAAACGGTTCCCTTGCCACTGGCAACACTCCAAATATATGTTAACCCGCTTTCTGCTGTTACATTATAATTGTTGGCTTCGCCACGAACGGGTGTTATATTACCAGTTATATTCCCCACTGACGGACGAGCTAATAAGCTGTATGTTTTGGCCATCGATTCGTTTGATGAGCATCCACCTGAAGTAGTTATCACTGAATAAGAGCCTGAGTCTGTTGCACCATATACTTTAGCATTTGCGCCACTAATCACATTGCCGTTTTTATACCATTGGTTGCCGCTATTTGCACTTGAAGTAAGTATGGCAGAACCTCCGGAGCAAAATGCAAGACCTGTTATATTTGATGTAACAATTGGGGTATTGGGTTTGGCATCAACACGCATATTCATAGTTGAAGATTCTTCACATGTGCCGTTAAAATTAGCTACACGGTATGTTCCATTTTGTTTTGCATAAATCTGCTGTGTGTTTTGTGCAATAAGAACTTCGTTGGCGTACCATTTTATCGTTCCGGTGCTATCTGTGCTTAACAAAACGCTATCACCCAAGCAAAATTCGGTTGTACCAGCTGCTCTGATGTTTGGTTTTGTAGGTTTAGCAACTACGGTAATGTAATTGCTTTGTGTAATACTGTCGCTACCGCTGGCATTGCTCGCTTTTAGTTTAACGTTATATACACCAGGAGTGCTGTATGTTACTATTGGGTTTCTTTGTGAAGATGTGGTGATGTTGGCGCCTGTAAAATTCCATTCCCAAGCCGAAGGGTAATTAGTCGTCTTGTCTGTAAATGCAACAGGCTCATCTGTACAAACGGTAGTTCTTGATTGAAAAGAAGCAACAGGTTTTAGTAGGGTGCCGTCTACATTAATGTTATCAAGGTATAAGTTGTTACCATATCTATTGTAACTTTCAAATTTCAGCGTAACACTAGACTGTCCGGCAAACTGAGCCAATGAAATTGTTTTGCATCCTGATCCAGTTCCTCCACCACACCAATCAGTTGCGGTTGAAGGCGAGAATGATGTTTGTGAACCATAAGGATAAGAAGCTTCTTGGTAAGTTGCAAAATTACCTGTTCCGTTTTCGCCAAATCCTTGTAACCTGATCCATGTTGCACCGCAGTTTGTACTCGCGTATACAATTAAGCTATCTGTTTGGTTAGCACCGCCATACCTGGTATAGGCATGTTTAAATGTTAAGTTCACATTGGTGTGGGTGCTTAAATTTAGCGCTGGAGCAATAAGCGCATCGCGCTGACCATTTGTGCTGTAGTCGTAAAAATTAATTCCTACAGATGTATTTCCAGGGGAAATCCCGCTGGTAGAGTACAACGCCCATGTTGTTGCTGCATCAGGGTTTTGATTGGTCCATGAGTTAATAGTGGATGAGTTACTCTCAAACGTTTCTGAGAATGGCAATGATTTACCACCAACAGTAATATAATCAGTTTTATAAACTGAATCGGTACCTAAACCACCAATAATTTTTAACAATACAGGGTATATACCTGGAGTATTATAAGTAATGACAGGGTTTGTTGATGTTGATGTTGATGGTGTTCCGCCCGGGAAAGACCAGTTACGTTGAGTTACAGCTCCAGTTGAACCATCAGTAAATGTAACTGTTTGGCCTACACAAATTATATTGTTGGTGGATGTAAATTGAGCAAGCGGTTTTTCAACACCATTACTAATCAGTAATGAAAATGCTTGACTGCCGCCTACCAATGTTCCTTTATTTGAAATGGTTAATGTATAGTTGCCCGAAGTTGGTACTGCAATGTAAATCACCTCAACATTGTCACGAGTATTGTCGCCCGTAGTTGCTGCAACAGCAGGACTTGCAGGGTTTAAAACAAATGGACTGTATAAGGTATTATCACTTTGGCGTGTTAAGCGAATGTCTAAATCATTCACTAACATTTTGGTTGTGTTATCCAACAGATTTGAACTAACGGGAGTTCCTGGTCTATCTGTCCAGCAAATAGTAATTTTAAGCGGTTTTCCTGCATCTGCACTAAATTGAATATTTTGCGGTGAACCAGATGTTAATGTCCGCTCTTCTAATTTGTTGATACCAGAGTCGTTGATGAATTTTACCGCTGAAGCTGTATTCATCAATCCCCAACCGTTTGAATAGTCAGGTCCTATGGCAGCTCCAGCTTCATCTGCAGTATGAATTACTAATCCTTTTAAGCTGGCTGCACGCATGTATTTATTTTTACGTGCGAAATAATGTTGTTGCACCAAAAGTAGAGATCCTGTAACGGCAGGAGTAGCCATTGATGTTCCTTGTATGGTACTATATGCTGTGTTACTTGAACTATATGTTGAATAAACAGATACACCCGGACTTACTACATCCGGTTTAATTCTTCCGTCATCTGTTGGTCCCCATCCGCTAAATGAACTCATAACCACATCACTTGATTTAGTCCATCCGTTACCCGTATTACCCCCAATTTTGTTAACGGCACCAACCGTTAAAATGTTTTTAGATGTACCATAAGTTGATATACAATCATAACCTGATACGCCTCCATCTTTTAAAGGCGCTGTTCCTGTGCCTAAGGTGCCATCGGCATGATACCAAGTGGTAGAACCGGATAAATTATCTCCTCTGTCGTTACCGGCAGCTTTACATATTAAATAGTTTGGATAGGTGAATGCAATATCGTCCCATGCTTGCGCATCATCGTTGTACCAACCAAATTTATAATCTTCAACCGTACTAACAAATCGATCTCCAAACCATTCCCATCTTGCCTCTGTTTGGTCATAGTTCCAACCACTAATATTTCCGTAAGAGTGGTTAGATAGTAACATACCCGCAGCCGCAGCCTGTGTCATTTCAGAGTTGTCGTTCGTCCAATCATAAGCTTTTAAAGGCGCAGCATATGCCATCCCTTTAGCATTGGCCTCAACACCACTCGCAATCATCGTTCCTGCAACATGAGTAGCGTGATCGCTTAACTGCGTAGACCCATCAGTTTGGCTAACACGTCCGGTTAATTCTTGATGTGTAGACCTTACCGCTCCGCCATCCCAAATTCCCAAACGATTTGTCATGTTTGCTCCTGTCAAACTGGTGCCAACTGTGCCTCCCGGCCAAACTTTGTTGGTTGACAGTGTTCTTCCCACTCCTATATTGAATGTTGTGTTGTAAACGATTTGTCCATTAGGGGTCACATACATGGCCTCTTTTATACTTCCGTCCGAGTAGGTAGTACGGGCGTTTAAATTTCGTTCTTTGAGGGTTTTCTGAAGCTCAACTTGTCTTAAAACCTCTTTTTCATACAAAACAATACCTAATGGTCTTTTAGATATGTCTTCTTGATGCGCCAATTGGGCTATTGCCGGGGAAAGTAATGCAGCTAATAAAAGGGTAAGTATACTTTTTCTCATGTTAATTATTTTGTCGTATTAAGTTTAGTTCATTATTCTTTTTGACGTTCCTAAGGTTTTCTCTTTAGGTAAAAGATGTTCCGTATTTACTTCAAATTGATACCATTGCTTTTGATAAAAAATCTTGCCTTGTGCATGAACAGATATTGAATGTCCTGTTTCAGCCATATCGCATTTGATGGCAATTAAAGGTAAAAATCTTTTATTTTGGGTAAAAGTTATGTCATTGTTATCTATCATCATTACCTGCACCCTGTTATTTCTAAATGTAGTATCGATGAGCATACTTTCGGGTATGTTATTAATTTGAATCAAACGGTTATCGGTTGATAAAAGGGCAATATTAATGGCATTGTTAATCCATTCAATTTTTTGACTTTTAATTTTAAATGGGACAGCCTTTTTTTGATGATTTATAAGCTTCACATAATTGAAGTTTCCACTTGTAAATGCACTTATACATACAATTAAGAGTATTATTAATGTTTTGTTCCTATTGAGCATGGTAATCAAATGTACACATTTTGTATTAATTTTCGTGCCAATTTTATAACTTCACAAATAAGGTATTAATTTGTAAAACTTATACTTAACAATACACGTTTTGAAACAACATATTCCCAATGCAATTACCTCAGCAAACTTACTGTTTGGCTGTTTATCCATATTAAGTGCAATACAAGGAGATTTAGTATTGGCTTCAGTATTTATTGGCGTTTCTGCCATTATGGATTTTTTTGACGGATTTGTTGCACGTTTATTACACGTAAGTGGTGAGTTGGGTAAGCAGCTCGATTCATTGGCAGATGTGGTGAGTTTCGGAGTAGCACCAGGTTTTATTTTCTACAGCATAGCGGGCAATTGCTTTGGTCAAGGATTTTGTATCAATCAATATACTTTCCTTCTTATACCAGTTTTTTCAGCAATTAGGCTGGCAAAATTTAATTTAGATACCCGACAAAGCGATAGTTTTATTGGAGTGCCAACACCTGCAAATGCCATTTTTATAGCGAGTTTACCTTTAATTTTAAATAACGACACTTATGGAATTACCAACTTAATAGAACATAGGTGGTTTCTAACAGCATTTCCGCTTTTATCCGCCTATTTATTAGTTGCCGAACTTCCATTACTTGCCCTTAAATTTAAACATTTCAAATTTAAAGGCAATGAGGCTAGGTATGTTTTAATTATCTCTTGTATTTTAAGTGCATTGATTTTTAAATTTGCGGGTATAGCCTTAAGTATCATCATTTATATACTCATTTCGGTTATCAATAATATCAGCATAAAAAACAAGGTTGCTTAATTATTCATAGGGCTTGTTGGATATAAATTACAACAAACAATTGATGTTATCGAATACGAATGGACATAACGCTAAGTAAATTATTCTCAAATGCATTTAAGTTACTTGTTTTGGGTATGCTTATTTTTTCTTCTGGCAAAAGACTTGGTGCTCAAAATTTAAATTATGCCCGCAAAGTAATTACAGATTTGTGTGCACCCGAGATGTATGGCAGAGGTTATGTGAATAAAGGTGATCACATAGCAGCTTGTTACATCCGAGAGGAACTTAAATCAGCTAAAGTAAAATCGTTTACACCAGATTATTTTCAAAATTTCGGGTTTCCGGTAAGTGTTTTTGCTGATGAGGTAAGTATGGTTATTGATAACCATAGTTTCATTCCAGGAGATCATTTTATTGTAGCAGCTGGATGTCCACCAGTTGATGGAATATTTAATTTACTTTGGGTTGATAGTGCCATGATTGATAATCAAACATTGTTCAATCAAATAGAAAAGCAGTTTTTACGTCAAACATTTCTTGTATTTGGCGATGTTAAAAATCAAAAAATAAATCATCCGGAAAGGTTAAAGCAATTAATCTTGAACCCCTTCAAAGCTAAGGGTATAATACATGCCAGCGAAAAGAAATTAACATGGAGTGTTGCTACAAAATGGGATCCATTTGCAACAATTTTTGTTAAAGATGGTTTGTTAAAGCCATATCAAACT
>JBILPP010000087.1:0-6524 GCA_044373765.1 Bacteroidia bacterium | reverse complement strand
ATCACCCGGTTTTTCTAATACAGGTCCTGATGTGGTTTTTATATTGCTGCCCAACTCTTGCGCAATAATGTATGATAATGTGGTTTTACCTAAACCCGGAGGGCCATGCAACAATACATGGTCTAAGGCTTCTCCACGCTGCACGGCAGCTTGAACAAATACCCTTAAGTTTTCAAGTATTTTCTCTTGACCAGTAAAATCGCTAAATGATTGAGGGCGCAAAACACGCTCAAACTCTTGCTCAGGTCCTGATAAATTTTCGTCTTCCGTATTTAAATTTGGGTTACGCACAGTGCGAATATATTGCTTTTACTACTCTTTACTAAATAGCCATTTAGCTATCAATTTATAACTTGGTTTTTTGCCATACATCAATATGCCTACTCTGTATATTCTTCCTGCTATCCAAGTGGTAAAAATAAAACCAATAACCAAGCTAATCATCGAAACGATAACTTGCCATGTGGGCACATCAAAAGGTAAGCGTACCATCATTACCACTGGTGATGTAAATGGAATAACAGAAAGCCAAAAGGCTAAAGTACCATTAGGGTCGGAAGTAATGGCGCTTTGCGCAATCACCAATGCAAATATTAAAGGCATGGTTATAGGTAGCATAAATTGTTGTGTATCTGTTTCATTATCCACTGCCGAACCAATGGCTGCAAATAGGGCACCGTAAAACAAATAGCCTCCAATAAAGTAAAACAAAAACATACCAATAAAATAAACAAAGTTGAAGTTAATTAACGCTTCCATCACCTCGCTTATTTCTCCATTAGAAGCTGCTTGTCCGCCCTGGGCCAGTGCTTGTTGTGCATCAGCACCCATACCCATATTGCTCATGATAGCGCCTGAAACTCCGCTGCCAAAAATACTAACCAATACAATCCAAATGGTAAATTGAGTAATTCCAACCAAGGCTATTCCAGTGATTTTACCCATCATTAGTTCGAATGGTTTGATCGATGAAATAATAACTTCTACAATTCTATTTGATTTTTCTTCAATAACACCACGCATAATTTGTACGCCATACATGAATATAAACATGTATATCATGATAGCGCCAATATATCCCAAAACAGTACTTGCACCAACGTTGCCATTTTCTAAGCCCTTCTCGGTAACTTTTATGGTGTTAATATTTATGCTGGTTTGGTTTATGGTTTTTAGGGTTGATGCATCAATTCCATTGTTTTTTAGCAAGGTGTTTTTTACTTCATTTTCTAATTGTTTTTCTATGTACAAAACAATACTTAACCCAGCCTGATCTTTGCTATACAGCGATACTTTTTTTAAACTATCAGACGATGTATTCGGAATTACCAGCAATGCATAATAATTTTCGTCTGTTAAAAATTGTTGTTCTTTTTCTTGTTCAACAAAACCAAAAGTAAACTCCAAAAGATCACTGTTTTTTAGTTTACCTACGTAGTTGCCACTTTGGTCACTTACATAAATTCTTTTTTTAGAAGCTCCAATGTCTTTATTAATGGCGAAATAAAATATCAACCCATAAAATAACACAATAAGTAATGGCGCTGCTAATGTCATTACAATAAATGATTTTTTCCTGACACGGGTGATAAACTCTCTTTGTGTAACTAAAAATATTTTATGGAGCATGTTTATTAAATTTGGTGTAAGCTAATAGCATGTAAATCTATTTAAAAACGACTATGGATAAAAGGTTTTTTATTTAAATAAATGGCATAAAAAAACCTTCCTTTTTAAGGGAAGGCTTTTAAAAATATTGAAGGAATTATTAAATTATTTCTTTTCTTCCTTTTTAGGAGCGTTTAATGCTTGGCTTGCTTCCATGCTGATTGAAGACTTATCAATGCGCATGCGCGTACCTTCGCTATTTAATATAAATGTGGTTTCATCCATTTTTTCAATTTTCCCATGAACACCACCTATGGTTATTACCTTATCTCCCTCACCTAATGCTTCTCTAAATTTTTTCTGAGCTTTGGTTTTTTTCATTTGGGGGTAAATCATAAAGAAATAAAATACCACCATGATTAAAATTAATGGAAGAAAACTTCCAATTCCTCCGCCACCAGCTTGTTGGCCCATCATCAATAAAATGTTTGTCATTGTTATTTTTGTTAATGTGTTTTAAAATTATTTATTTATTTATTTATTTTACTACTTCTCCACCTATCGTCAATATAGTTTCTCTTACCTCTGTATTACAAGTTATGGTAATTGTTTTTTCAAACATACCAACTTTACCCTTGCTATCAAACTTCACTTTAATAAAACCATCTTCACCGGGTTTAATAATTCCTTTCGGATATTCTGGCACTGTGCATCCACAACTTGCAGCTGCATTGGCAATCAACAAATCACCATCTCCGGTGTTTTTAAACTTAAAACTATACTCAGCAAAATCCCCTTCTTTAATCATGCCAAAGTTATGCTTATCGTCTTCAAATGTAATTGCGGGCTTTGCCTGATTCGTTTGGTTTGAACTATCTGCAGTTGCCGAAATATTTATAGCATCAGTTGGCAATTTATTGCCTTTTTCGTTGTTGCATGCTACCAATACAGTAGACATAATAAGGCTACTTAAAATAAGTTTTTTCATCGTGTTTTATTCTACTAATCCGCGACCTAATTTATTTAACTTGTTACTTTGTTTCAACTCTTGATTTATTTTATCTAACACACCATTTATAAATCCATGGCTATTAGGTGTTGAATACAATTTAGCTACCTCTAAGTATTCGTTAATGCTTACTTTAACTGGTATGTAAGGGAAATGCAGTACTTCGCATAAAGCCATGCGCATCAACAATAAATCAACCACGGCCAAACGATCGGCATCCCAGTTTTGAGTTTTTGCACTAATCAATTCTGTAAGCTCTTCTTCGTAGTTCGCGGTACGTTTAAATAGCTCTTTTAAAAATGCCTCATCATCTTCATTGTCTAACTCTTCAGCTAAAAAATTACCTATACTATCTTCTTTTAATGAAGAAATTGTTTTTAGTAATTGAGCGTAAACCATTGTTTGGTCGTCCTCCCAATTAATATATCTTTCCTCTAGATAGTTTTCGTAATCTTCGCTTTCAGCAACAAATGCTTCATACATTTCTAGTAAGATACTTTTGTCCTCAAAAAAAGTATGTTCGCTTTTGGTGGCATATTTAGCAAATGCTTCATTCTTTTTAAGTAAAGAAAGCAATTGTTTAAACAAATCTTTGTTATCGTTCCAATGGCATTTGTGCAGTTTAATTTGATCTGCTAAATATTGGTTTTCTTCCAATAAAATCATTGCCTTATTGTTATATAAAGCTTCTAATGGAGTGATTAAAGATTGGATAGGAATGTATTTGGCTTTTTGCGTTTCTAACTCAAGCGATACAAAATGGCGGAAAGCAGCCGGAAAGGCCATTAAGTAAACATATAACTCATACGTTTTATCTAAACTTTTTGTTAAGTTTTTTTCGTGTAAGCTACGGTTTGCTTGCTCATCCTGGTAATAGGCATATAATGCCTGGAATACCTTAATACGCAAAAATCTTCTGTTAAACATTTAAAGAACCCTGTAATAATGTGGTGCAAAAATAAAAAAGAATGTCGGGTTACAAAATATAACCCGACATTACTTTGAAAAATTATTACTAATTATTACTGTTTAGTAAGTTGAACCTACGTGTAACATATCATTAATACGTTTTTCTGCTAACTCCATTGCCGCTTTTTGCGTATGGATGTTTTTAGCATCAGCCATTTTAAAAATATCACTTGTAACATTAAAAATATGTTCTGTATTGCGGAATGCTGTTTCGCGGTTGTAACCAATATGCTCTTGGTATACGTTAATTAAACCACCTGCATTAATCAAAAAGTCTGGTGCATATGCAATACCTTTTTCAGCTAACATTGGTCCGTGAACATTTTCATCGGCTAATTGGTTGTTTGCAGCACCTGCAATAACTTTGGCTTTTAGTTTGCCAATGTTTTCTGTATTTAATATAGCGCCTAATGCACATGGTGCAAACACGTCTGCGTCTATACTATAAATTTCATCGCCTTTAACTACTGTTGCACCAAATTCTTTACTGTATTTAGCTAACATTTCTTCGTTAATATCAGTAATAAAAAGCTTAGCACCTTCTTTGTGTAAATGCTCTAATAGGTGGCCACCTACTTTGCCTATACCCTGGATAGCTATTTTTTTTCCATTTAAACTTTCGTTACCGAAAGCATGTTTAACAGCAGCTTTCATTCCCATGTATACCCCGTATGCAGTAACCGGACTAGGATCACCTCCTCCGCCCATGCTTTCAGGCAAACCAACCACATGGTCAGTTTCCATGTTCACGTATTCCATATCACGTGTGGTGGTATTCACGTCTTCTGCTGTAATGTATTTGCCATTTAAATTTTCTACAAAACGACCAAACTTGCGCATTAAGGCTTCTGTTTTAATTGTTTTGGCATCCCCAATAATAACGGCCTTAGCACCACCTAGATTTAAACCGCTGATAGCAGCTTTATAGGTCATTCCTCTTGATAAACGCAAAACATCGTTCAATGCTTCTGCATCATTGGCGTAATTCCAAACGCGTGTGCCCCCTAAACCTGGACCTAATACTGTGTTATGTATTGCGATGATGGCTTTTAATCCAGTATGCTTGTCTTGGCAAAAAACCAATTTTTCGTGGTTGTAAGCTTGTAGTTGTGAAAAAATGTCGATTTGAGCTGATTCAGCCGTTTGGGTTGTTGACATAATTTGGCTTTGTTTTTAAGTTTAAAAGAGGTGCAAAACTAAACCAAAATTTCTTTTTTCATAATTTAGGATCTAACATACTGATGATTAGTTATTCTTAAGCTTATTTAAAGTATACAGACGCTATTTTTACTCCACTTTTTTGTGTTGCTTTGCCATTGCCAATAAAAATGAAATCGCTTAAACACCTTAATAAATATTTTTACAAGTACCGATACCGTTTAATACTAGGTATGTTGTTTGTTATCATTTCAAATTTATTCTCCGCTTTTCCAGCTAAAGCGGTTAGTTTAGCCATTGATTTGTTGCTAGATAACCTCAATATCTATAAACTTTTCGAATTTACGAATTTGCAGGATGCTGTTAGTCTAAAAGTAACCAAGGTGGTATTGTTTTTTGCGGTACTTATAATTGTTTTTGCTCTTATCCGTGGTTTTTTTATGTTTTTAATGCGTCAAAGTATCATTGTAATGAGTAGGCTGATTGAGTTTGATTTAAAAAATGAAGTCTTTAATCATTATCAAAACTTATCACCTGCATTTTACCGTAAAAATAATACGGGCGATTTAATGGCTCGAATCAGCGAGGATGTAAGTAGAGTGCGCATGTACATCGGGCCTGCTATTATGTATTTTACTAATTTAACAGCTACTTTTCTAGTAATTATTCCAATTATGTTTGCGGTACACGCTAAGTTGGCCATGTTTGTATTGTTGCCTTTGCCTATATTATCATATGCCATATTTAGGATTAATAACACCATAAACAAAAGGAGTGACGCCATACAAAATCAATTATCTAAACTCACTGGCTTTGCTCAAGAAACATACAGTGGCATAAGGGTGATTAAGGCATTTGGGGCTGAGGTTAATTTCAGGTCTGATTTTGAAAAAGAGGTTAAAGAATACCAAAAACGCAGCATGAGTCTTGCTCGAGTGGATGCTACATTTTTTCCGTTAATGCTTTTTTTAACTGGACTGAGCACATTAATTACCGTATTTTTAGGAGGTATATTTGTTTTACGTGGTGAAATTACCATCGGTAACATTACAGAATTTGTAATATATGTTAACTTGCTAATTTGGCCTGTAGCATCTCTAGGATGGACTTCCTCTTTGGTGCAACGTGCAGCTGCTTCACAAGAGCGTTTAAATGAGTTTTTACACACCCAACCTGAAATTGTTAATCCTTCTAATGTTCCTTTTTATTTTCAAACACAAATTGAGTTTAAAGGAGTAAATTTTAGATATGAAGGAAAGAATGATTACGCAATAAGGGACATTAACTTAACACTGCAGAAGGGTAAAACACTTGCTGTATTAGGTACAACAGGCAGTGGTAAAAGTACCTTGGTACAGTTGCTTTTACGTACAATGGATGTTACAAATGGAAGTATTTGTATTGATGGTACGAATATTAAAGAAATAAATCTAAACGATTACAAGTCGCATATTGGCTATGCCCCGCAAGATGTTTTTTTATTCAGTGACTCAATTGCTAATAATATTGCATTTGGTATTTCACAATTAGAACCTGATTTAAATGCAAAAATAGCATCTGCCGCTAAACAAGCAGCCTTACTTTCTAGCATCCAAGAATTTCCTGAAGGCATGAATACCATGATTGGAGAACGTGGTGTAACACTTTCCGGAGGACAAAAACAAAGGGTTTCTATCGCTAGGGCACTTATTAAAAATCCTGAGTTGTTAATATTTGACGATTGCTTATCGGCAGTTGATACCAAAACAGAATCGGAGATATTAGGCAACCTTAAACAACT
>JBILPP010000086.1:0-6622 GCA_044373765.1 Bacteroidia bacterium | reverse complement strand
CAAAACAAAATGGAAATAAAAGCAATTTCCATTGATGGACTTATCGTTGCGAATAACCAATTCACTAATCTGTCGCAATTGGCCTTAAGCCTTATCAAAACAGCAAATAATGCTACCTCTCCAGACTCCATAGATCCAATGGAGAAAGCAATTATAAACTTATTTAACCAACACCATAAAGCATTAACCCAAGAACTTTTAAGAGAATACCCGTTAACCAGAAAACTGTTGGCTATGACCAGGGTATTGCAAAATGGAGCAGAAATTAGCATTGCCACCAAAGGAGCTCCCGAGGCTATTTTGGAATTGTGTAATTTGAGTCAAGACGAAGTTAACCGTGAACTTAAACTGGTAAATGAAATGGCAAAACAAGGTTATCGCGTATTGGGTGTAGCAACTGCCGAACATCATAAAGCCATATTACCAGAAACACAGCACGACTTTAAATACCGTTATTGCGGTTTAATTGCATTTGAAGATCCCATTAGACCTGAAGTTCCGCAAGCCATAAAAGAATGCAATAAAGCAGGTATACAAGTAATGATGATAACAGGCGACTATCCTGCTACGGCTAAAAGTATTGCCCAACAAGCAGGACTCGAAGTAAAAGGAATGATTACTGGTGATGAAATTAACCAATTATCAGACGATGCATTACAACAACATTTAAATCATGTATCAGTGGTTGCTCGGGTGGTTCCTGAACAAAAGTTGCGCATCATTAAAGCCCTTCAAAAAAACGGCCATATAGTGGCCATGACAGGTGATGGCGTGAATGATGCCCCTGCACTAAAAGCCGCGAACATTGGCATTGCAATGGGTAATAAAGGAACAGATGTGGCGCGAGAAGCATCTGCTATTGTTTTGTTGGATGATAACTTTGCTTCGATTGTTTCTGGTGTACGTTTAGGAAGAAGAATATTTGATAACCTACAAAAAGCCATGTCTTACATTATGGCCATACACATGCCTATAATTGGCATGGCCTTGTTGCCTGCTCTATTTCCTAATTTTCCCATACTTCTACTTCCTTTACACATCATCTTTATGGAACTCATTATAGACCCTATTTGCTCTATTGCATTTGAATCAGAGCAAGATGAAAAAAACATCATGTCTAGACCACCGCATCCTGTAAGCGAAAGTTTTTTTGGCAGTAAACAAATAATGAGCAGCTCGTTTAGGGGCATTTTATTATTCGTTGTGATATTGGTAGTTTATTTCATTTCCAACACTTTAGGATACCAAGAAAAGGAAATTAGGGCCATCACTTTTACTGCATTAATTATGGGTAATGTGGTAATGATATTATCAAATTTATCAAAAACCAGAAGTTTTATTGCAGTTATTTTAGAGAAAAACATAGCCACTTCATTAATTATTTCGTTAGCGTTAACCCTTACTTCCCTTATCCTTTTTGTACCTGTTTTACAGGAATTGTTTAAGGTACAAGCTCCGGATATAAAAGGATTTATAGCTCCTGTAATAGGGGCAGCAGCAATACTTACTTTTTTCGAGTTAACCAAACAGATAACCCCAAAAGTGAAAGAATAATAAATTACGGTCTGAATTTAAATACAATAGTAATGGTTCCAAATTGCTCCTCAGGGGCATTGGGATTGGGAGAGAAACGGGTATCAAGTGCAGCTTGCTTAGCCTTAGCAAGCAATATAGGACTGAGTGTTGTTGTACCTCTTTGATTAGGCATTGCTTTGGTTACTTTGCCACTTTTATCAACCACAATACTTACCACTACTTTTCCTGTCTCTTTCGAGTTGTCTTCAATATTAGGTTTACGTGCTAAACTACGTCCTTTTAACTCATAAGTTATACCATCACCATTACCAGGTCCTGTTCCATTACCTGCGCCAGTTCCACTGCCTGTGCCTCCATTTCCGTAACCATTTCCGTTAGGGTCTCCATTCGGGTCTCCATCAGCAGCACCTTGGTTTCCAGGAGCATCACCATCACCACGGCCACTTGCATCAGCAGTGTTATTACGTTTCTTAAATAAACTTTTTTCGTCTGGTTTACGTGGCTGTTCAACAGGTTTCTCTACTGGTTTTTTTATAGGCTTTTTTACTTCAACTTTTTTTACCTCCTTAGGCGCAACAACAGCAGGGGCTTCTTCAACCTCTTGGGTTGCAACAGGTTGTTCGGTTTCTTCAACAGGCGGTGTAGGTTCAGGAACACTGGGATCTGTAACTGGCACATCACTAGGGCCACCCATGTTTTCTTCACCCAAAGCCATTGTTAAGCCCATTCCTCCATATTCTATTGGCGGATTTGGCGGAGATAAAACCAACCACCACAACAGCAACAACAACAATGCATGTACGATGGCAGTGCCAGCATATCCAATAATTTTATTGCGTTGTTCTAGTTTATCTAATGAGGCGTCCGACATAAAATATTACTCAGGTTGTGTAGCTAAAACGGCTTTAGCCTTTAATTTATTGCACACTTTCATAATGTGAACGAGGTATTCAACTGGTACACTTTTGTCACAGTTAATAGAAACCACAGCATCATCGGCATTTACGGTTTTTAATTGATTGCCTAATTCTGTTTCCAATACTTCTTGTGTGGTTTGTGTTCCATTTACATACCACAACAAATCGGCAGTAACGCTTACCGCTATTGCTTTGGGTGTGGTAACCTGGTTATTTGCTTTAGGTAAGCTAACTTTAATGGCATTAGGACTAACTAGTGTTGAAGTGATCATAAAAAATATGAGCAATAAAAACACCAAATCAGTCATAGAAGCCATACTAAAATCAGGCTTAACCTTTGTACGTCTTTTAAATGCCATAATTAAGCAGGTTCTTGTAATAAGTCAATAAACTCAACCGCACTGGCTTCCATGCGGTGGATTATTTTTTCGATCATTGATGTTAATTGGTTGTATGCGATATAAGCAAATATACCAATAATTAAACCCGCAACCGTTGTAACTAATGCTTCATAAATACCACCTGCCAGTAGACTTACTGTAAGGTTAGCACCAGCAGTACTCATTTTATGAAAAGCAGTAACCATACCCGTAACTGTTCCCAAAAAACCTAACATGGGTGCAGCACCACTAATGGTTGCTAAGGTAGGCATGCCTGTTTCTAATTTATTAATTTCAATATTACCAACATTGTGAATAGAAGTATCAATATCTTGTAAAGGTTTACCTATACGTGTAACACCTTTTTCTATCATACGTGCTATAGGAGAATTGGTGCGCTCACATAAGGCTTTTGCACCTTTTATGTTGCCATTAAGTACTAAGTCTTTAATGTTTGCCATGAAGTTAGCTTCTAATTTTGAAGCCTTTTTTAATGTTAAAAAACGTTCTATGGTTAAATAAACAGCTATAATACTTAGTATAGCCAAAGGAATCATAATAGGACCACCTTTCATGGTTAGGTCTATTAAATTGATTGATTCGCTTGACGGAGCGGTTTCGGTAATTTGCAATAATGTATGATTCATGTTGGTTAAAAATGCGGTTTTAATTACACCACTAAATAAGTGTGTAATGCTCACATCGCAGTCTTTCAGTTAACCACATTTGCACAGCAAATCAATGCATGTGTATAGTTTATTATCGAGCAAAGAGCTGTGGTTAGTGTGTCTTATTTCTAAACAAATATTAGTTTATTACTTGCTTTACCAAAAGGTTTAATTCTTCAAAAGTAAGCTCACCTTCTTTAAAGTGCTTATAGCCTATATCTCCTTTTATCATTAGAGTTGCGGGTATTGCGCCACTCCACTCTTCGCTCACTTTATTAATCCATTTATCGGCATTTACCTCGTTAATAAATACCACTTGTTGGGTTAACTTTTTAGCCTTGATAAAATCTGTTACGCGTGTGGCGATATCTTTTCGCATATCAGTTGTAACCAAATATATTTTTACTTTTTTATTTGCGCAGGTATCAGCTAATTGTTCAAAATAGGGTAATTCTTCAACGCAAGGTTTGCACCAAGTAGCCCAAAAATTAATGATGTATAGCGTATCACTTTTTGAGGCATGGATACCATCAATCCAATCGGGGGTTACTGTTTTAATTTGTTGTGCTTGTGCATTACCCAACAAACCATATAATAACACTACTAAAACGTATTTCATATTTCAAATGTAATAAATAAGGGTTAATTAAAATTGTAACAGAAGTAACACAACATGTTTTTAATATACATTTACTCATCTGTATTTGCTTCTTTTTTTACAACTACAACCCTATTGGCTTTAATCGCCTTAAACGTTTTTATTTCTTTGGCTGCTTTATCAATTGAAATATTTAACTCATAACCCAATAGCAAAATATAGGTATTGATGTATATAAGTAGCATAATAACAATAAGCACACCAATTGATCCGTACACTTTGTTGTAAGTATTAAATGCATTGATGTAACCCGAAAACCCTAACGTGGTTAACAAGATAGATACACACGCAAACACTGCACCAGGAGAAATAAACCGCCATTGTTTGTTATGATTTGGCGCCAAATAAAATATCATACTAATAAAAAACAAAATCAGTACCGCTACAATACTAATATTGAGTGATACCAAAAGTACAGGGGTTATTTTTGAAGGGAAATAAGCCAACTTATCAAGGTATTTGATGGTGAAGTTGCCAATGGTTAATAAACCAACTGCAATTAACAATGATACAGAAACAATGGTGGCGAGTATGATGGCCACTATTCTTTTTTTCCAAAACGAGCGTGTTTCCTTTTGCCTTCCGTATTTGTTTAAAGCATTCATTAAAGAAACAAAGCCATTGGTGCTAAAATACATGGCCGTTAAAAAACCTAACGATAACAGTCCTCCACGTTGGTTATTTAAAATATCAACTAAAGTAGTTTGTACTGCTTTGTATGCACTGGTAGGTAATAACTTTTCAAAAAAAAGCATGATGCTTTGGTGGCTATTACTAATAGGTATGTATGCAATTAAGGTGAAAATGAAAATGATGGAAGGAAACAAGGCCAGAAAAAAAGTAAACGATAAAGAAGTGGCGCGTAATTGTAAATCTCGTCTATCAACCCAACGAATAAAAAACGCTAATACAGTGTACCAACTGATACCCGTATAACCAGGTACTTGCTTACTTTGAGCAAAGGATATAAAACGCTTGGCCACAGTTGAATCGAGCAGCTTACGTATTATCCTATTTGCTTTGGGTGGTTGCACTATTTAGTGATGAGTGTTGAGTGATGGGTGATGGGTGTTGAGTGATGGGTATTTAGTGATGGGTGTTGAGGTATTTTCATTTAAAGTCATCCAGGATTTCTATTTTCTGACTTCTAGCTTCTATCTTCAAAAAACGGTGTAAATATATCAATCAATTTTTGGGGGCAACGGGTTACTTTATTGGTTTTCATATCAACAAAAACCAAAGTCGTTTCTCCTGTGCACAACAACTCATCCGCTTCGTTATACACTTCGTATTCTACAATTGTTTTAACAGTGGGCATCACTTTAAAAATCGACTTAATGGTTAGTAAGTCATCGTACTTGGCTGGCTTTTTATAGTTTACTGTTAAGTTAACAACAGGCATCATTATCCCATTTTCTTCCAAGCTGCGATAGGTAACATCTATTTGCCTTAATGCTTCTGTACGGGCAATTTCGAAATATAAAGCATAGTTGCCATGGTAAACCACACCCATTTGATCGGTTTCGCCATAACGAACGCGTAATTGTGTTTGCGCTGTGAACATATTATCTATTTTGTTTTATAGCCAAACTGGCTATGGTTTTACCAATACTTAATGATGAGGTTGCAGCAGGAGATGGTGCATTTAATACATGAATGGCATTGGCTCTTTCTATAATTTTAAAATCATCTAATAAACCACCAGAGCGATCGCAAGCTTGCGCACGCACTCCTGATTCTGCAGTTATTAAATCATCTTCTTGCACTTCTGGTATCAAACGTTGCAATGCTTTTGTAAATGCCGACTTACTAAATGATCGGTAAAATTCACCAATACCCGTTTTCCAATATTTAGCTGCCACTTTCTGAAAACCAGGCCATGCTAACGATTCAAACATTTCTTCCAAGTCAACATCACTTTTTAGGTAACCTTCGCGCTTAAATGCAAATACTGCATTGGGTCCTGCTTCAATATCACCGTGAATCATGCGTGTAAAGTGCACACCCAAAAACGGGAAATTAGGATCGGGCACAGGATAAATAAGGTTCTTTACCAAATATCTCTTTTCAGGTTTAAGCATAAAATACTCTCCCCTAAACGGAATAATTTTAGTATCTATTTTCTCTCCTGCTAGTTCTGCTACCTTATCGCAATATAAACCTGCACAATTAACCAACGTACTTGTGGTAAATGTCTTAAAAGGAGTTACAATTTGCGTGTAATCCTGTTCCACAACAATATCTTCTGCTTTGTGGTTTAGGTAAATTTCTCCACCCATTTGGGTTACCAATTCAGCTAATTTTTCGCACACTTCGGTGTAATCTATAATACCCGTGTAGGGCACATGAATAGCCTTAACACCATTTAAATGCGGCTCGTAATCGGCAATTTGTTCTTTGCTTACGTAACTAATCTTGGTTAACCCGTTTTCGTGCCCACGGTTATAAAGCTTTTCTAATTCG
>JBILPP010000085.1:0-6650 GCA_044373765.1 Bacteroidia bacterium | reverse complement strand
AATCGGGTTTTATTTTTTTGCCAATGGTAATAGCCTCCTGGCCATTGTGCGCTAAATGCACATCATAGCCTTCTTTTTTCAGGTTGTACTGAATAAATTCAAGAATGTCGTTTTCATCATCAACCACTAAAATTTTGTGCGCGTTTCCCATGTCTGAATTTTTGTGTAACATTCGTGCTATCTTATAAGTTCAATATTACGGAAAAGTTAAGTTAATGTTAAGTACCCTTGCGTATATTGTTTTGAATGATATAAATCTTGGTTTGCGAAAACGTCAGACGCATTACGCATAAGTATGGTTGCGGGATTGTTTTTATGATTCGATAAAGTTATTAAACGGAGGTTCTGAAAGGAGACACAGCGTTTCACAGAAGTTCGCTTCGCAAGGTTTCTGCCTGCACGTTTGCGCCTTGGGGTGTTTGATTGTTGGCGCGTTTATCGAAACGCAGTTCAATTAAGCTAAAGTTGGAGGTCATTACAGTATGTAAATTAACAATCCCTTCTCGATACATCCCGATATGAAATCGGGATACTCGAAGTGGCTGTCTCGTTCAAACATTAATTACCTTGTTTAAGTTAATCATTGCCCAATGCCGCAGGCGTTGTTCTGCGTTCTCTCTTTTAAACGACTATGCTCAAATCTACGCAAGACTGTTTGCAAAGCCTCTGCGTTAAATTTTCTAAAGAGGCTATTAACCACTGATAGGATTGTTTTGAAAATTGTTCGTTAGTTTTTTTACCGTAGAGGTAAAAGAGTTTTTCGCAGAGTTTTTTAGAGTTTAAAGTCTACCGATTCTGAGTAAAAGAGGTTGCTTCGCAAATATTTTAAGGATGAGAATTATCTTGTTTAAGTTAATCACTCCCCAATGCCGCAGGCGTTGCTCTGCGTTCTTTATTTTTAAACGACTATACTCAAATTTACGCAAGACTTTTTGCAAAGCCTCTGCGTTTAATTTTCTAAAGAGGCCATTAACCACTGACAGGATTGTTTTGAAAATTGTTCGTTAGTTTTTTACCGCAGAGGTAAAAGAGTTTTTCGCAGAGTTTTTTAGAGTTTAAAGTCTACCGCTTCTGAGTAAAAGAGGTTGCTTCGCAAATATTTTAAGGATGATAATTATCTTGTTTAAGTTAATCACTCCCCAATGCCGCAGGCGTTGCTCTGCGTTCTTTATTTTTAAACGACTATGCTCAAATCTACGCAAGACTGTTTGCAAAGCCTCTGCGTTAAATTTTCTGAAGAGGCTATTAACCACTGATAGGGTTTATTTTAAAAGTTCTGATAGTTTTTCATCTAATGCATTGCCGCGTAAATTTTTAGCTAAAATTTTTCCATCGGCATCAATTAAAACGGTAAATGGTATTGATTCTATATTGTATAAATTTACAACAGACGAATTCCATTTCATTAAATCACTTACATGTGTCCATAACAATTTATCATCGTTTATGGCTTTTTGCCAAGCATCTCTGTTGTCATCAAGCGAAACACTGAAGATTTCAAATCCCCGTGTTTTATATTTATTATAGGCTTTAACGAGGGTTGGACTCTCCTCGCGACATGGGCGACACCAGCTAGCCCAAAAATCAACCAATACAACTTTACCTCGTAAGCTAGATAAGGAAATTGTTTTACCAAATGGGTCTTGTAAAACAATATCAGGAGCTAAACTGCCTGCAGCTGTTTTTACTAATACTTCTATACGCTTGTGTAACTCTTGTGCATATTTACTTTTAGAAAACTCGGCATAGTATTTTGAATCAACTTGCTTTAAAAAATCGAAGTTAGCCTGTGGCATTAAATAGTTTGTTGCAAAATAAGGCACCAACGAGTTTTCTAACTGCATAGTTGTTTGTTGCATTTCAACCTCACGTGCCTTCATAATGCTGTCGTACTCGGCACGTATCTGTTCCTGAACGGCAACTGGAGGTATATTGTCTCCGTATTGGGCATATTTACCTTCAATGGTTTTTACCAATTGCATGTATTTGTTGTTAACCTTGAGTAGTTGTTTTAATTTCTCTGTTTCGCTGCTGCCTTTAACGGTATATTCTTCTGGTTTATTGGCATCAATGCTAATTAGGATTTCAGCCATCGAATCAACCACCAAAACTGCAGCGCTATTATTCATTTGTATAACACAAAAGGTGCGCTCGCTAATGTTACCGTTAAACTCAAATGATCCATCAGGAGCAACCGTTGCCGAATCGATAAAAACCAAACCCTTAGGTGTTAGTTCTTGTATGGTAATTTGTGTACCTATTAAGTTACGGATGGTTCCCTTTACAAAAAATCCTTTTTTTTCTTCTGTTTTAGTACAGGCAATGGTGAGTAATAATAAGGTTGCTACAAAAATATTTTTCATGTTTAATGTGTGTTAAAGTTCGAAACAAAATATTTATCGCTTCAAACCAATTTATATTCTATTAAGCTTTATCAAGGGTATCTTTAACCATTTGGCTGGCAACTTTAGGGTCTGCTTTGCCTTTACTTAATTTCATCACCTCGCCCATAAATAAGCCAACTAAACTTACTTTACCACCCTTGTATTCAATAACTTTTTCGGGGAATTTAGCGATAGCCGCATCAATCCATTGTTGTAATTCATTGCTATTGCTTTCTTGCATTAAGTTTAAGGCTTCAGCTATTTGTAACGCAGTTTTTTCGGGTTGGTTAATTAACTCACCAAACACATTTTGTGTCGCTACAGAATTACTTATTTTACCGTCATCAATTAATAAAATAATTTCGGCAATTTGCTCAGGTTTTAATACAAAATCGTTAATATCTATTGCATTTTCATTCAGGTATCCTTTTACTTGAACCATAACCCAATTGGCAGCCGCTTTGGTGTTGTTGGTGTGTTGTAATACGGCTTCGAAATATTCTGCCACTTCTCTGCTTTCTGTTAACACGCCTGCATCATAATCGCTCAAGCCATACTCATTTGTAAACTTTGCAAACAATGCTTTAGGCAATTGTGGCATTAAGTGTTTTACTTCATCAATAAAATGTTGGGTGATGTGCAAAGGCGGTAAATCAGGTTCAGGGAAATAACGGTAGTCGCTAGCACCTTCTTTGGTACGCATAACAATAGTTATCCCTTTTGTTGCTTCAAATGTTCGGGTCTCTTGATATATTTTTTCTCCGTTTTCTATTGCTTCAATTTGGCGTTTTATCTCATGGTCGATTGCACGTTCTACGTTGCGTATGGAGTTCATGTTTTTCACTTCTACCTTAACTCCAAATTCTTGAGCACCGTGCAATCGTACCGATACATTCGCATCACAACGCATACTTCCTTCTTCCATATTGCCATCGCAAATGCCTAGGTAACGAACAAGTTTACGCACTTCAGTTAAAAACTGATAAGCTTCTTCGCCTGTATGCATCTCTGGGTGTGATACCATTTCTACCAACGCAGTACCTGCGCGATTGTAGTCAATTAAGGTGTCATATACATCCTGGTCATGCATACTTTTTCCAGTATCCTCTTCCATATGAATACGAATTAAATTGACACGTTTTTCACTACCATCTTTTAGTTTGATATCAATATGTCCGTTTTCGCATATGGGTGTATTGTGTTGTGATATCTGGTATCCCTTAGGTAAATCAGCATAAAAGTAATTTTTACGTGCGTAATAATTATGCTGAGCAATATCACAATTGCAGGCTACACCTAACTTTACTGCATTTTTTACAGCTTCTTTATTGTGCACTGGCAATGTACCTGGATGACCTAAACTTATCGGACTAACTAATGTATTGGGTGAAGCTCCATATTCTACGGCATCGCTACAAAATGCTTTACTTTTATTAAGCATTTGTGCATGCACTTCTAATCCTATAACTGCTTCGTATTTATTGTAATCAATGCTCATTATACTAAAATCTAATTGAGTGCGAAATTAAACATAAAATTTGGTTTAAGTCGCCAAAAAATACGAATCCTAAAATGTGTTTAATCAATTGTTTAACAGGGTTTTATTTGGTTTTGATAAATTCGCATGTAACTTCTTCATTATTGGTTAGCAACAAAGTATTGTTGCTTAACTGGTATGAAATAATATGGTTAAATACTGTTAAAAACGCTGCCTCCATAGCACTTGGACAAGCTATTTTGGTGGTTGCCATAATACCCATGTGTACTTTATAATTGCGTAAAACAAATTTGCCGCTAAACCTATTACAGCCTGTGCTACCCGAAATGGTATTTAATTCTCCATTAATATCAAGCTGCGGAATAGTGTTTTGATCTAATTGGGTTGGTATATTTTTACCGTTAATTTTGTTCAATAACCATTTCCCATTTATCCGTTTATCATAAATATTCAAGCCACATCCAATTAAAGTATCTTTACCGTATAAAGCGGCAATCGTTATGGGGTGTTTTTCACCACTTGAGGCATCGGTGCAGGGTTTCTGTGAAAACAATAAATTAAACTTACCATTTGGTGTATTGTAAGTTAAAAAATAAGTTTGGCTATCAGTTGGTAATATTCTCTGTGTTGGTAATACAAATAATTGCTTGTTCATTCCTTCAAACCTTATTTCTTTACCATCATGTACTTCCAAGTTCCAAAAAGGTTCTTGCCCGTAAGCCCAAAAACTTACACCTTTTTCTAATAAATGGATGTTTTTCTCGGTATTGTTTTGGGTTGATGTTTTAACTTTAATGCCGCTACATGCTGCTAATTGGGATATTAATAAGGTTATTATCCAGGATTTGTTTTTTAGCATGCTGCAGTATTTTATTCAAAAAGACTATTTACCAGATCAACATAATGTTGCATGGCTTGCTCACGTGTTAGGCCTTTTTTGCTTGCCCAAGCATTGTATTTTGCGGCATTAATAAAATCGAACATACCCGGTTTTTCGCCATGTACATCGCCTAATGAAGCTTGTTTGTGGTAAGAGTATAAATCCAACAAAATATCATTGCTAGGGCGCTGAGATAAGGTATGTACACGCTTTGATGTTTCTTCAAATTGTTCTTCTAATGTCATGAGTTAAAAATTATGTTAAAATAAAAGCTGTTTCGTAAAAAACGAAACAGCTTAATCCAATTTTTCGTGCGTATTAAACGATGTTTTTGGCTTTTTCTAATGCCTTATTTAACCCGCTTAAGTTATTGCCTCCTGCAGTAGCATAAAATGGTTGTCCGCCACCGCCACCTTCAATTTCCTTAGCTAAGTCTTTTATAATATTACCTGCATGTAATTTTTTATCAGCAACTAAGTTATCACTAATAATTACGCTTAACATGGGTTTACCGTTTAAGTCGCAACCCAATACACAGAACAAATTTTCTACCTCTGTTTTAAGCTGGAATGATAAGTTCTTCAGTTGTTCAGCAGAAGAAATAGTTATTAGTTCAATGAGTTGATTGGTTGATTCTTTTGATAAGATTTTAGATTTTAGTTCTTGTTTAAGTACCGAAGTTTTTTCGTTTTCAAACACCTCTAATTTCTTTGTTATTTCTGCTTTATCAGCTATCAATTGTTCAATAGATTTTCTTAAATCCTTTGCACTTAATAACTGCTTTAAATCGTTAACCAAATTCCATTGTGTATTTGTTAACTCTTCAACAGCATTTGATGTAATGGCTTCAATCCTTCTTACACCGGCAGCAACAGCACTTTCGCTAATGATTTTAAAAGCGCCAATATTACCAGTGGCTTTTACGTGTGTACCGCCACATAATTCACGGCTATAATTTTCGTCAAATGTAATTACACGAACACTTTCGCCATATTTTTCGCCAAATAGCATCATTGCACCCATACCCTGTGCCTCGTCAATGGGCACATTTCTGCGCTCGTCTAAGTTTATATTTTCGCGTATTTTTTGATTTACGATGTGTTCTACCATTGCTATTTCTTCGGCCGTCATGGCAGAGAAATGCGAGAAATCAAAACGTAAATATTCGCTGTTAACCAAACTGCCTTTTTGTTGCACATGTTTACCTAATACATTGCGTAAAGCTGCATGTAATAAATGTGTAGCACTATGGTTGGCTTCGGTTAATTTTCGTTTTTTCACATCCACCATTGCAGTATAGGTACCCTCAAAGCCTGCTGGTAGTTGTTCAACAAAATGTATAATTAGGTTGTTTTCTTTTTTTGTATCTAAAATTAAAATTTCAAAATTCGCATTTTTAATTTTTCCTGTATCTCCAATTTGTCCTCCACCTTCTGGGTAAAAAGGTGTTTGGTTGAATACCAATTGATAATTCTCTTTTCCTTTAGCTTTTACTTTGCGGTATTTTATGATTTTGATTTCCGCCTCAGTAACATCATAACCTAAAAAAAGGGTAGGTTGTTCCTCTCCAACCAGCACCCAATCATCTGTTGTTAATTCAGTAGCTTTACGGCTACGGTCTTTTTGCTGCAATAGCTCCTGCTCGAATCCCGCTTCATCCACTTTAAGACCTCTTTCAGAAGCAATCAGTTTGGTTAAATCTAATGGGAATCCGAATGTATCATAAAGTTCAAAAACCACTTTTCCATCAAGTTCTTTTATTCCGTCAAGCTTTTTAATGCCATTTTCTAATGTCTTTAAAAAACTTACTTCTTCTTCTCTAATTACCTTTACCACAAATTCTTTTTGTTGATGCAATTCGGGGAATACATTTTTAAAGCTATCAACA
>JBILPP010000084.1:0-6671 GCA_044373765.1 Bacteroidia bacterium | reverse complement strand
TAAAATATAAATTTCACCATTAACAAATCTACCTGCATATTTGCAGCATGAGCAAGCCAACAATTTGCGGATTTACCATGGTGCGCAATGCCATTAAGTTTGATTATCCTATTGTAGAGTCTATTAAGAGCATTTTGCCTATAGTGGATGAATATTTGGTGGCTGTTGGTAATAGTGATGATGGTACTTTAGAACTAATCAAAAATATTGGCTCGCCAAAAATAAAGATCATAGAAACCGTTTGGGATGATAGCCTACGCTTGGGTGGACAAGTTTTAGCAGTTGAAACCAATAAATCGTTTGATGCCATTGGAGATCATTTTGATTGGTGTTTTTACCTGCAAGGTGATGAAGTAGTGCATGAAAAATACCACCAAACCATTTTAGATGCTTGTGCGAAATACAAAGACAGAAAAGAGGTAGAGGGTTTATTGTTTGACTACACACATTTTTATGGCAGCTTCGATTACGTGGGCGACTCCCGTACTTGGTACCGTAAAGAAATACGCATCATAAAAAACGATAAAAGCATACGCAGTTACAAAGATGCACAAGGATTTAGAAAAGGGGGACGTAAGCTACAAGTTAAACCAATTCCTGCACAGATTTACCATTATGGCTGGGTTCGCGACCCTCGATTTCAGCAGGCTAAACAAGAGAGTTTTAACAAGCTTTGGCATAGCGATGATTATGTGCAACAAAATGTAGCCAATGCGAACGAATATGATTATAAAACCATCGACTCGTTAAAACGATTTGAGGGCACTCATCCTGCCATCATGAAAGAACGTTTAGGGCATATGAACTGGGCGTTTACATGGGATATTAACCAAAAGAAATTTTCATTTAAAGAGGGATTTTTGTATTGGTTTGAAAAACTAACTACTAAACGTTTATTTGAGTACAAGAACTATAAAGTAATTTAGTTTTTACCATAGCAAAACCTCAGAGAAAGCTTCGTGTAGTTTTTACCATAAAGGAAATAATTTTTTCACGAAGTTCACAAAGTAATGACTTGAACAGCAGGTTCCGAAATGTCGATAGGCATTGGTTTGTGAACTTTATTGTTATACAAATAAAACAACTAGGGACACAACTGAAAAGCAATGTGGCTAATACTGCAAAGGTCTGAAGCTTTAAGACCTTTTTAAATAAAAAACCACAGTACCTTTGGCACTGTGGTTCGTAAATTTGTGTTTAAATACATTATTTAATTTTTGCCGTAAACGGATTTTTTAAACCACTAAAGTCAGATAAATCCATTTTAATAGAGCCAACAAATATTTCACTTTCAGCACGTATAGGTAATTTGTTTTCATCATCGGTTACCCATAAAGTTAGCGCATCCGTATCTTTAAACAAACGACCTTCCAATAATTGTGGCTTTACTTTTAATGTACGGAAGGATCCTAAATCTGTTTTTAAAATTTCTTTACCTACAAACTTAAAACGTAACGGGTAGTTTTTCCCATCCATATAAAAGTTAACAGGAAAAACATCACCTGGTTTAGCATTGGTCATGTCTGTTGAACGAGCGAAATAAATAGCCGAAGCAACATCTTGTGTACGGTCTCCAATTGCTAATTTACCTTTTATACTGCTATTCGCAATTCCATTTTCGTGATCAAACAACACCAAATCAATGGCCTTATATCCGCCCTCGCGCACATTTTTAGTAGCTTTCCAAGGTATTAACGCTTCTTCGTCCATGTAAGACTCAAATTGGTCTTTTACCTTAAACATCATGTCAACCATGCCCGTTGATTTACCAAAAACCTTAATGTAGTAGGCATTGCGATTGTTTATTTTAGTGGGTTTATTAGCCACCTCAAAATCGGCTGTTCCACCATTAATCAAACCATAATACACTTTATACTTTAACTTTTCGCCATAGGTAAACGCAGTATTTGTTCTTTTAGAAATTTCATATTTCTTTTCCATGGGATTGCTCACCTCTAAAGGTGGGTTTTGGGCTATAGCTGCACCAAAAAACAAACCGGCAGTTAATACAAATTTTCTCATAACAATTACATTATTGTTTACTCAAATACAAAATGCTTGCCAAAATTATATTCAAACTCTTCGCTTATGTAAAACTGGTTTTAAATAATCTGGTTAAATATTAAACTCAATTCCTTGAGCCAACGGCAATTCTTTTCCATAATTAATGGTGTTGGTCTGCCTGCGCATATATGCCTTCCAGCTATCGCTTCCGCTTTCGCGTCCGCCACCTGTTTCTTTTTCACCACCAAATGCACCGCCAATTTCAGCACCACTCGTTCCAATGTTTACATTGGCAATACCACAATCACTACCCCAAGCACTTAAAAATGCTTCAGCCTCTTGCAAGTTATCGGTAAAAATGGATGAACTTAATCCTTGGCGAACACCATTTTGAAGTGCAATGGCTTCATCAATGGTATTATATTTCATGATGTATAAAATTGGAGCAAAGGTTTCATGTTGTACAATTTCAAAATGATTTTCGGCCTCAATAACAGTTGGTTTCACATAACAACCACTTTCGTAACCTAAACCAGTTAAAACCTCCGCACCACAAAGTACTTTACCTCCTTCTTGCTTCGCTTGTTCAATTGCTTTTAAGTAAGCATTAACCGCGTCCTTATCAATTAGCGGTCCAACTAGGTTTTTTGGATTTAAAGGGTCGCCAATGGTTAATTGCGAATATGCTTTAACCACGGTATCCTTAAATTTATCGTACACGCTACTGTGCATAATTAACCTTCGGGTACTCGTACAACGTTGACCTGCGGTACCAACTGCACCAAATACTACAGCACGAATGGCAATATCTAAATTAGCATGTTGCGTTAAAATAATGGAATTATTTCCTCCCAACTCTAATAAAGTTTTACCCAAACGAGCACCAACAGTTTGTCCAACAATTTTGCCCATACGGGTAGAACCTGTTGCCGATATTAATGGCACACGTTCATCTTTACTCATTAGCTCTCCTACCTGATAATCACCATTAATTAAGCAAAAAATACCTTCAGGGAGGTTATTATATTTAAGTACTTGAGCCATTAAATTTTGGCAAGCAATAGCACTTAGTGGAGTTTTTTCTGATGGCTTCCACACACACACATCACCACAAACTGCAGCAAGCATACTATTCCAACTCCAAACTGCAACAGGGAAATTAAATGCCGATATGATACCAACAATTCCTAATGGATGCCATTGCTCGTACATGCGGTGATTAGGGCGCTCACTGTGCATAGTTAAACCATACAACTGACGTGAAATACCAACTGCAAAGTCGCAAATGTCAATCATCTCTTGTACCTCGCCTAAGCCCTCTTGATAGCTCTTGCCCATCTCGTAACTAACCAATTTACCCAAAGGTTCTTTATATTCTCGCAACAGATTTCCGTATTGGCGAACAATTTCACCACGTTTCGGAGCGGGTATCGTTCTCCATGTTTTAAATGCTTCAGCAGCAGTGGTTATTACTTTTTCGTATTCTGCAGGGGTGGTATACTTTACCTTGCCAATCAAGGCACCATCAACAGGCGAAAATATCGCTTTAATAGGCGCATCATCAGAACTAAAATGGCTTTGTCCGGTAGAAGTGCCGTTGTTAACATCTAGAATGTTTAGGGCTTTTAACACGTCATTTATCATGTTTTTATATACTTAATAATTAGACGCAAATTTAGCTAAATTCATTAAAGTACAAGTTAAGTGTATATCTTACCGTACACCTATTAAATTTAAATCACACAGATTTATTTTTCAATTCATTACAATTTGTATATTGTACCAAATTTCAACCTTATTGAAAACCTGCATAACTAGACCTTTACTCGCACTTTTAGTGCTTTTTATTGGATTTTCGCTTAAAGCGCAAGATGTTGATATTGACTCATTAAACAGCGCTTTATTCAGCCATATAAACACCCAACGCGTAGCTGCTGGCATGGAAGACTTGGTATTAACCGAGGTGATGGAAAACACCGCTCAGGATCAAGCAAACTATTGTACACAGGTTAAAGCGGAAACAAATACCCAGAAAGAATTAAAGAAAAGTACTGCAGCCTTGCGAGTAACATTTTTTGGTGGCATTAAAGATGGGATTCCTCAAGAAATTATTTTTAGTGAAGCCTTTAAAAGTAGCCGTGGTATAGATTACAGTACAAGTGAATTACTTGCTAAGCTGATTAAAAAAATAGATAAAACCAGTTTCAAAAAATTATATACCCGACCTGATTTATACTGTGCAGGTCTTAGAGGTTCTTTTGACCCAATTAGTAATAAGGTTTATTTCTGCCTAATTATGGGAGATATCAACATCATCAATAATACATCTGCGCACAGTAAAGAATTAGACAAGAACTATAAGGTAAATACACATGGTCTTCATTGGTGGATGAGAAGAACAGGTTGTCGTATTAATTGTGTTTTTGGAAAATGTGATGAAGGAACCGTTTGTAATGCATACGATGATTTAAAAGAGTTGTTTAGCAAGGTTGATATTGACAAAGGTTTTTATATAAAAGATAAAAAACTATACCTACGTGAAGATTTTAAAAAGTACTTTATTAGTGACGATAGAAACACCACCAAACTAATTGCCGATAATAACGACAGGTTATTAATTTACATCATAGAAAAATCTCAATTCCCTTGTAATACCTCATACAATATTTCAGTTGGAGCAGCATCTCAAGCAGGTTTACAAATTGGATTAAAGCCTGTTAAACTAAGTGGATTAACAGCTAAAGGCGATTTAACTATTGATAAACTACCAGAAGGATTCTCAGAGAATTTTGAAATTGGAATTAAGGTAGTAAAGTATTGTGATGAAAAAGTAAAATGTGAGGTATACGATTTTTACGACAAACTCAACCGCTTAAAGCCATATTTTACCCCAGTTGCTTTCGAGGAGTTGCCATTACTTTTAGATACCCAAACAGCCAAAACTCCTGAACCCTTTATTGAAGTTAAAACTTTAAGCTGGAACATCCCTTTTGAACGTAGCAAATTTGAATACAAACAAAATGACATTTCGCCAATTATTGACAGCTTAAATGAGCCTAAATTTATTATTCAAGAAATTAAAATTACTGCCTACTCTTCAATGGAGGGAGATTCGGTTAAGAATTTTGAGCTACAGCGCAAACGTTCGGCAAGTATTATTAAAGTTTTAGAACAACAGCAAGCGGGTACAAAAATAAAATATACCGTTAAGCAAGGGAACTCTTGGGATATTTTCCGCAAACAAATTGTATTAACCAACTATTATTACTTAGCAGATAGTACGCCTGCATACGTGCGTATGCAATTGAATAAAGACACGGCATTATCACGTAAAATAGAATACTTACTGCAGGCAGAGCGCTTTGCAAGTATAGACATGCGCGTAGCATTTGATTTAAAGAAATTAAGCGAGGACGATTATTGGGCATACCGAATACAAAAAGCAATAGAAAAGAAAGACGTAAAACGCGCTTTAAACAACCAAACAGCTTTAATTAAACTTTTCCAATTGGGTAAAGTGAGCTACGAAAAGTTTATGGCCGTGCCAATACCTAATGATAAAAAGTATATTGCTTTATTAAATAACAAGTGCTTGTTTATAAACAATGATGTAGAGAAACTAGCGCGTTTTGATGAGCTAAGAACATTAGATCCAAATAACCCAATTATTAAATATAACTACCTAGCATTAAAACTCAATTCGGCAAGTAAACTAGATAACAATACCCGTAGAGAAGAACTACAAATACTTTCCTCACTATTCAGTTCATTAACCGCCACCGTAATTCCTGTTAATTTATACAACACGTTAAGGTCAAGATTTCATCCAGTAACCAATGATGCGCGTAAATCTAAAAAAGCAGAATCGTATAAAAACATTAAGGAACTATCTCAAAGTAGCCCAATATTAGAATCCGTATTTTTAGCCGATTATTATGCCGAGCAAAAACGTTTTGATTTAGCTGCACAGATTTTATTTGATCATTACAAAGATGTTGACGAAGACAATAAATCATTATGCAAAGAATTTTGCTTACGCATGTTGTACTACGGAAAAGCAAGCAAAATAGAGGCTTTTGAGAAACAATACCAAGGGGTGTTTAAAAAACTACAGAAAACAAACCCTGAAGTATTTTGCGAGATCTTTGCGAAATCAAAAGTATCGTTTAAGTTTTTTGAAAACCTTCACATCAAAAAAATGTATTGCGATACTTGTGCATCAAAATAAATAACCCAAGATAACACCACTTATTTATGGCTTCGTGAACTTTGTCTTAGTTAGCACTTTCTTCAGAAGATCCGAAATGCTTAGCAAGGTTTAACTTTACACAATAAAATTTTTTCCTATTAACTTGTAACATACAACACTACAATTTATAGCCGTGTTTCAAATTTACCTTACTGCAGGAATCAGTTTAAATTTAGACCCGGTTCTTTTACATAGTGCTTGTTTTACATTTGTCGCACACCTATTTAATAGTCGTGTTATACCGCACAGTAGCAACTATTATAGTCTACATTTTAAGATTTTAAATTCAACATAGGTTATGCCTATACCGCAAAATAAAAAAAGCCGAAGTAAACTTCGGCCTTTAATAATGCTGTATGCTTAGTCTTAATGATTACCAGTAATTCGCATCACCACGTCTACCAGATTTACGCTGAGG
>JBILPP010000083.1:0-6791 GCA_044373765.1 Bacteroidia bacterium | reverse complement strand
ATTACACACGGTAAAAACTTGATGGGTGGTTATGGATCGGCTCTAAGTCCGAAACAACGCTGGCAAGTAATTCATTACATCTATAATTTAAGCGGTGTTACTGCTAACTAATAACTAATTTAAAATACTCTACACACAATGGGACATACTACTGCCATTCAATTAAGAGAAGAAAAATTTGTGTACACTGATAAAGCAAAACGCTTATCATTTATACTTATGGGCCTGGGATTGTTATTAGCGCTGATAGGTTACTTTACCTACCACCCAAGCATCGAAGGTTTTACCGAAGAACAATTACACCATTTACCAATAAAACGCCTTTTAGGTAGTTTGTTATTTAATGGTTATTTCTTTTTCCTTATTTCTACATTAGCCATTATATTTATTGTAATTAGTCAACTGGCCAACGCAGGTTGGTATGTTGCTGTGCGCAGGGTATTTGAAGCAATGAGTGAATTTATGCCTATAGGCGCTATCACAGTTTTTGTGGTTGTATTTTTAAGCCTAATTGTTTTCCATGGTGGTATTTACCATTGGGCGCATGATGGTGTGATGGAATCAGATCCATTGCTTGCTAAGAAAACATGGTACTTGAATAAGCCATTTTTCTTGATTCGTCTAGCTGCTTTTACTGGCTTTTGGGTATGGGCTGCTAGTATGATTAGAAAGTACTCTCGTCAAGAAGATCAATTATCAACTGGTTTAACTGACACCAGATTTTTCGATAAATCATACAACCTATCTGCATTGTTCATGATTGTGTTTGGATTTACCTTCAGTATGTTTGTTTGGGATATTACCATGAGTGTAGATGCTCATTGGTACTCAACAATCTTTACTGTTTATAATTTTGCCACAGGTTGGGCTAGCGCAATGACAGTAGCTTATTTAATTACTTGGTACTTGCGCAAGAATGGATACATGGAAGGCATTGTAACAGATGAGCACATGCATGATTTAGGTAAATGGGTATTTGCTATTTCTATGTTCTGGACTTACATGTGGACTGCTCAATTCATATTAATATGGTATGCAAATATTCCTGAAGAGGTGGCTTACTACCAACCACGTATGTATGGTTCATATCAATTTAGCTTTTACATTAATCTTGTTTTAAATTTCGTTATTCCTTTCTTCATGTTTATGAAAAGAGGTGCAAAACGTAATCCTAATATTGGAGCAATTGTTGGCGCTTGTATTTTAATTGGTCACTGGAATGATGTTTACCTAATGGTAATGCCAGGTGCAATGAATTTAGCTACAGCAGTAACTGATCATAACCCTGTAGGTATTATCGAAGTTCCTTCACAAGGTGTGGGTTTAATGGAAATTGGTTTCTTAAGTTTATTTGCAGGATTATTCCTTTATATTGTGATGAAAGGTTTAACCAAAGCGAACTTATACCCAACTAAACATCCATACATTTTAGAGAGTGTTCAACATGATACGGGTGTTTAATTAAGACACGATATTATAAAAGCCCAATCCTAATTTTTAGGATTGGGCTTTTTTAGTTTCAAGGTATTTGGTTATAATCTCCGGTATTGTGATGTAACCGTAGCTGCACCTTTCATTCCCTGAATAGGAGGTGCACACTTTGTAAGTTTAACTTCTAAGTAAATAGCATTCGTAAATTGAATCTTAAGGTCTTCCAATATTAACCTGGCAACCTCTTCAATGAAATCTTTAGAGGAAACCATTTGATGGTTTACAATGCGGTAAACATCTTCATAATTCACCACATCCGACAAATTGGTGTATTCCATGTTGTCGGTGCTTTCTATTTTTACATTTACAATAAATTCCCCACCTTTTTCACGTTCAAAATCGTAAAGGCCATGGTAGGCATAAAACTGCAAGTTGTTAAGTTCTACTATCATGTAATAAATTTATGCAATTAACCATTTAAAACTGACACAAAATAGCCACTTTAAGTGTTTTAAATGAACAATTAAACATTAAATTCGTAACCTATTCATGAATAAATATATGAGCACAGAGAAAGCTGTATCAAATGCCGAATTTCATAAGGCAAACAAACCTGATTTATATGCGCATCCGGATTATTATTTGATGGATGAATTGTTAACAGAAGAACACAAATTAGTGCGCAGTATGGTGCGCGATTATGTAAAAAAGGAATTGTCGCCAATTATCGAGGATATGGCTCAACAAGCAAAATTCAATTACGACATGGTAAAACAATTGGGTGATTTAGGCTGCTTTGGGCCACAATTGCCAGTTGAATACGGTTGTGGTGGCATGGACTATATTACTTATGGCATCATGATGCAGGAACTTGAGCGTTGCGATTCAGGTGTTCGTTCAACAGCATCTGTTCAAGGTTCATTGGTCATGTATCCTATTTATAAATTTGGCAGTGAAGAACAAAAACATAAGTATTTACCTAAATTAGCCAAAGGCGAATGGTTAGGTTGTTTTGGTTTAACAGAACCTAATCACGGATCCGACCCAGGTGGTATGACCACTAATTTTAAGGATGCCGGTGATGGAAAACATGTGATATTAAACGGTGCCAAAATGTGGATTTCTAATTCACCTTACGCTGATGTGGCTGTAGTTTGGGCTAAAAACGAACAAGGTAAAATAAAAGGGATAATTGTTGAGCGCGGTATGCCCGGCTTCAGTACGCCTGAAACACACAACAAATGGAGTTTGCGTGCCAGCGCAACAGGAGAGTTGGTGTTTAATGATGTGAAAGTTCCAATAGAAAATATTTTACCGGGTGTTGAAGGTTTAAAAGGCCCATTGACATGCTTAAACAGCGCACGTTATGGTATTGCTTGGGGTGCTATTGGTTCTGCTATGGATTGTTACGATACGGCTTTACGTTACAGTAAAGAGCGCATACAATTTGGAAAACCGATTGCAGGCTTCCAATTGCAACAAAAGAAATTAGCTGAAATGATTACTGAAATCACCAAAGCACAATTACTAACTTGGCGCTTAGGTATATTGATGAACGAAGGTAGAGCAACTCCTGCACAAATTAGTATGGCTAAACGTAACAATGTGGATTTAGCGCTAAACGTGGCCCGCAATGCGCGCCAAATGCTAGGTGGTATGGGCATTACTGGGGAGTATCCAATTATGCGCCACATGATGAACTTAGAATCTGTAGTTACTTATGAAGGAACACATGATATTCATTTGCTGATTACAGGTTTGGATATAACTGGTGAGAATGCTTTCGCATAAAAAATAATTTTAATAATATTAAATCATAAAGACGCATCATTGGTGCGTCTTTATGTGTGAAAAAAAGGATATAAGTTATGTATCAAATCAAATTTGGAACAGATGGATGGCGTGGCATAATTGCTGCAGAATTTAATGTTGATAACGTAAAGCGTGTTGCGCAAGGAACAGTAGATTACATTAAGCAAAATCATGCCGATAATTTAAGTATTGTATTAGGGCATGATTGCCGTTTTGCAGGTGAATTATTTGCTGAAACGGTAGCACAAATCATGTGTGCCAATGGCATAAAAGTTAAATTGGCTAAAGGTTTTGTTTCCACTCCAATGATTAGTTTAGGTGCTGTGAAACATGGTGCTGCGTTGGGTGTAATTATCACGGCCAGTCATAACCCTCCTGCTTACAGTGGCTATAAACTTAAAGCACACTATGGCGGTCCAAGCAGTCCTGCTGTGATAGATGCTGTTGAGTCAGCTATACCAAATAACTTAGTTGAAACCACATTGTTGTCAATTGAAGAGTTAGTTGCTTCTGGTATGATTACTTACGTTGATTTGGAAACGTTGTACATCGATGAAGTAAAAAACAATTTTGATTTGGCTGCTATTAAAAACAGTGGAATGCAGTTTGGTTATGATGCCATGTATGGTGCCGGACAAAACGTAATGAAAGCATTATTTCCTGAAGCATTTTTAATGCATTGTGAGTACAACCCAAGTTTTTACGGGCAAGCGCCTGAACCTATTCATAAAAATTTAGCAGCGTTTAGTGCGGCCATTAAACAACGTGGCGATATTGATTGTGGTTTAGTAACCGATGGTGATGCCGACCGTATTGGTTTGTACAATAAAAAAGGAGAGTTTGTGGATTCGCATCACATCATTCTTTTATTGGTGCATTACCTGCATAAATACAAAGGCATGAGTGGCAAAGTAATTACTACATTCTCGGCTACTTCAAAAATTACTGCGCTGGCAAAAGCCTATGGTTTAGATATTGAAATCACCAAAATTGGCTTTAAATACATTTGCGAAAAAATGGTTACCGAAAACGTATTGGTAGGTGGCGAAGAAAGTGGAGGTATTGCCATTAAAGGATTTATTCCGGAGCGCGATGGTATTTGGATTGGCTTAACCCTTTGGGAGTTTATGGCCAAAACAGGTAAGAGTTTGGATGAGTTAATTAAAGAAGTATATGATGTGGTAGGCAGCTTTGCTATGGGCCGAATAGACTTACACATTACTGAAGAAATTAAACAAAACGTATTAGCTAAATGTAAGGCCGGTAAGTACACTATTTTCGGGAATTACACCATTGAAAAAGTAGAAGACTTGGATGGATTTAAGTTTCATTTAGGTAATGATGAATGGGTAATGATTAGAGCCAGTGGAACGGAGCCTGTTTTACGTGTATATAGCGAATCGTCAACGCAAGATAAAGCGGAGGCCATTCTACAAGCATGTAAAAATACCATTTTAGCTTAAGGCTGATAGATCATAAAAAGCCATCCCATCATTCAGGATGGCTTTTTAATTATTAATAAACGAAATGCCTTTAAAAAAAGAATTACATCCACGCAATGCACATAGCAATAGGTATGATTTCCCTGCATTGGTAGCGGTTTGCCCAGAATTACAAAGTGTTGTGGCTGTAAATAAGTATGGTGATGAATCTATTGACTTTAGCAATCCTAAAGCGGTAAAATTATTAAACAAAGCACTCTTAAAATTTTTCTATAAAATAGATCATTGGGATATTCCAAACGGATATTTATGTCCGCCTATACCCGGCCGTGCCGATTATGTGCACTACTTAGCCGATTTGATTGCCAAGTATAACCAAGGTGTTATTCCGCGTGGTAAAAAAATAGTTGGGGTTGATGTGGGTGTAGGTGCAAATTGTATCTATCCCATCTTAGGTCATCAGTTATTTGGTTGGAGCTTTATAGGAACTGATGTGGATGATCAGGCGTTAGATAATGCCCAACGCATCATCAACCAAAATGAAAACCTACAAGGTGCTATTACCCTGTTGCGTCAATTGCGGATAGATAGTTTACTTAAAGGCGTAATTACTCCTGATGTACAATTTGATTTTACCATTTGCAATCCACCGTTTCATGCCAGTGCCGAAGAAGCCAAGCAGGCCAGTATGCGCAAGGTGAGTAACCTTAAAGGCAAACGGGTAAAATCGCCTATTTTAAATTTTGGCGGCCATCATTTTGAATTGTGGTGCGAAGGTGGTGAAGAAGGTTTTATCACCAAGCTGGCCAACGAAAGTGCTGGTTATGGTCAACAATGTTTTTGGTTTACCTCTTTGGTGTCAAAACAGCCTACTATACCCATCATCACTAAACTTTTAACCCAACTTAAAGCCACCGAAATTAAAGTAGTAGAAATGGCACAAGGACAAAAAATAAGCCGGTTTATTGCTTGGACATTTTTAACACCAACACAACAAAAGGATTGGATGGATAAGCGTTGGAAGTAGTGGGGATTCTTAAATTCTCTTCTTCTTAGGATTTTGTCTAGTATCCCAAATTAAGATTAACTCTAGTTTGTTATTTCTTACCCGATAGATAAGCGAGTTGTGTTTTGTGATGAGTATTTCTCTATAACCACGTTTAATGGAATTTTTAAATAGTACATTGTCTTTTTCTAACAAACTGAGTTTGCGTTTAAATGTATCTATAAATTCATTTACTTCGAGCTCGGTCCAATTAGTTTCAAGATAGTCTATTATCTTATTAAAACTGTCAATTGCCTCCTGCGTCCAATAAATTTCTAATGCCATTTTTTAAGCTGTTTTGACGCATTTTCATGAGATAAGATTTCTCCGTTATCTGCTTGATGAAGGCTTTTTTCTAATGATAATTTCACTTCATCTGGCAAGCTGTCCCATGTGTCGGTTTCCTCTGACGAGATAAACGCTTTTATGCGAGCAATCAGTTCTGCACTCTCAATATTAAATATTTTTTGAGCAAGTTTTATTTTTTCTAACTCGAGATTCATAACACATGATTTTATATTTCGAATTTAACCAAATAAAATATTCTTTCTATTATAAATTAGGTAAAACTAATTCTACCTCAATGATAACTAAGCAAGGCTTTGGCCATACAAAGGTTTAAATAGATTTGGTTTTTCTGCTACTGAATTTGTGATTATTCATGTTATGAGCCGTTAATGATTATCTTCGCACATTCAATGAAAACGTTATTAACCACGCTTAACGCCAAGTATATTCACCTTAATTTAGCCATTAGGTTATTGTACGAACTAAACCATCAACAACATGAAGGCTTAGATTGGCATGAGTTTACCATTAAAGAAAAACCCGAAGATATTGCAGCCCGTTGCAAGGATTACGATGTAGTAGCGTTTAGTTGTTACATCTGGAATATCACCCAAACATTAGCTGTTGCTCGGGTTTTAAAAAGTATCAACCCAAATATAAAAATACTTTTAGGCGGACCAGAAGTGAGCTATGAATATTCCGATTTAATTAAATTAGATGAGGTTGATTACATTATTGTGGGTGAGGGCGAAATACCTTTTGCCGAGCTCCTA
>JBILPP010000082.1:0-6793 GCA_044373765.1 Bacteroidia bacterium | reverse complement strand
GAAGCTAAAAGCTGCGTATTATTCTCAATTATTTGTTTGTCGATAGCCGTAATTTCATTGGGATATTTTGATATGATGAGCGTTTGTTCATCAATCATTTTTAAATACAAATCGATATGTCCAGTTCCACCATCACAATTTAAAGTTGGTAACTCAATATTTTGTTTCGAGCCAAACATTGCAGTCATTTTATCTTTTATTTCTTGTTTGGTAAAAACAGGACTTACCATTTCAGGATCCGTATTTACAGAAGTTACAACATCACTGTAAAAAGTTCTTCCAAAACCATCAGCCATCAGGTTTCCGCCCTCTGCATTTAAACGTGTTATGTAATTGGGTATATTTAATCTATTAGCCAAAGCTAAAGGAGCTACATCATCTTTATCGCGACCAGGGTAATACTTTAAATCAATAAATGCCAAACTATCTTGACTACCTACATAAACTCCATTAGGACCAAAATCTCTCGTCCACCAATCATCACCCGGAGAAATAATAAAACTATAATTGGTTAATGGGGTATTGCTTGCATTCATGTAGGTTTTTATGGCAACTGTATCACTTGCTTTTTCAACCCTGATTATAACAGGAACAACTTTTTGGATAGCATCAGCTAAACGAGCAGATACAAGAGCATAATCACTTGTTACATCTGCACCTGTTACATTTCCGTTCACATCATAATCATACGACCAAGATATAAATACAGATTGTGATTCTTCAAACTCGCCTGGATAACGGATATTTAAAGGAAAAGATTCTGCCTTTTTTTCGAGCAATTTGTTTGCAGCTAAATTACGCCCTAACCTAATTTCTTCTTGTGTGCGAGCAGCAGGAAGCTTGAATGGTTTAATGTCTTTTGTGGTTTGTGCTTGCGAACTAAACAAGGTTAGCGAAAGCAATAAACATGTTGCTATTGATTTGATTTGAATCATCTTATAAAAACTTAATCTACTTTTATATTTAGTTTGCATTATACTAAATAATACCTTAAGGCCGTATTAAATAATAAAGCCCCTCTAAATGTATTTAGAAGGGCTTTATAAAAAGATAAGCGGTAGTTATTCTGCTGATAAAAAAGGATACTCGTAACGAGTAGGCGTTACAAATGTTTCTTTAATGGTGCGCATGCTTACCCAACGGAGTAAGTTAACCATGGCTCCTGCTTTATCATTTGTACCACTACCACGGGCACCACCAAAAGGTTGTTGCCCAACTACAGCGCCTGTTGGTTTATCATTAATATAAAAGTTGCCTGCAGCGTTTCGTAATTTATTTGTGGCCAATTCAATTGCGTACCTATCTTGGGATATAATGGCTCCTGTTAAAGCATATTCTGAAGTGGTATTTACCAAGTCCAAGGTTTCTTCAAACTTTTCTTCATCGTATACAAACAGCGTTAATACTGGTCCAAAAATCTCCTCACACATGGTGGTTGATTTCGGGTTTTGAGTAACCACAATAGTAGGTTCAATAAAGTACCCTTTTGATTTATCGTAACTGCCACCAACTAAAATCTCGGTCTCGGCATCTTGCTTAACACCTTCAATATAATTAGCAATTTTATCAAATGAACGCTCATCAATAACTGCATTTACAAAGTTGCTAAAATCTTCTGTAGGCCCCATTTTTAATGACTTAACAGTTTCTATCAATTTGACTTTAACTGCAGGCCATAAATTTGATGGCACATATGCACGCGAAGCTGCTGAACATTTTTGACCTTGGTACTCAAATGCACCGCGTACAATAGCAGTAACACTTTCGTCAACCTTAGCCGTTTTGTGCATCACAATAAAGTCTTTCCCACCAGTTTCTCCAACAATCCGTGGATACGTTTTGTATTTATGAATATTTCCACCAATGGTTTTCCAAATATTTTGGAATACTCCCGTTGAACCCGTAAAGTGAATTCCTGCAAAATCAGGATGGTTAAATATTACTTCACCAGCTGTTGGGCCATCAACATAAACCAAATTAATTACCCCATCAGGTACTCCAGCCTCTTTAAAAATCTCCATCAACACATTGGCTGAGTAAATTTGAGTATTAGCAGGCTTCCATACAACCACATTACCCATCATAGCAGCACTAGTAGGCAAATTACCTGCAATAGCTGTAAAGTTAAATGGTGTTAAAGCAAATACAAATCCTTCAAGTGGACGATATTCAATGCGATTCCACATGCCTTTACCCGATTGTGGTTGATCATTATAAATTTGGCTCATAAAAGCCACATTAAAACGTAAAAAGTCAATAATCTCACAAGCGCTATCAATTTCAGCCTGAAATGCATTTTTACTTTGACCAAGCATAGTTGCAGCATTTAATTTAGCTCGATAAGGACCCGCAATTAAATCAGCAGCTTTTAAAAATATAGCAGCACGTTGCTCCCAAGGCAAATTTTCCCAATTGTTTTTTGCAGCCAAGGCAGCATCAATAGCTACTTTTACATGTGAGGCATCGCCTAAATGAAAATGGCCTAACGTGTGTTGGTGGTCGTGTGGAGGAGCTATTCGACTGGTTTTACCCGTACGCACTTCTTCGCCACCAATATACATAGGTATATCAATTTGTTTGCCTCGTGCAGAGGCTAATGCCGCTTTTAAATCAATGCGCTCTGCACTACCAGGTGCATAATTTAAAATAGGTTCGTTTACAGGAACAGGAACTTTAAAAAAACCGTTCATATCAATTTATTATTAAAATGTTATCAAGTAAAATTGCTTTTATTTAAAAAAGTGGATACGAATGTAGTGCTATTTTGCAGGATGGCAAATGCAGTTTATTAGGATTTAAGTTTGGGGTAACAATTGTTACAAACGATTACTTTTTCGAACTAGATATTTGCAGCATGAATACCGATAAACAAAAATATTGGGAGACTATTTATGAAACTAAAGGTCCCGAAGAGGTTAGCTGGACAGAAAAAATACCTGCCACATCGTTAAACTTAATTAACCAATTACAGTTATCTAAAAATGCATCTATTATTGATGTAGGTGGTGGAGACAGTAATTTGGTGGATTTTTTACTAGAAGCTGGTTATAAAAATCTAACTGTTTTAGATATTTCCGAAAATGCCTTAGCTCGTGCTAAAAATAGACTGGGCGAAAAAGCTAAAAAAGTAAAATGGATAGTTGCCGATATACTAACATATACGCAATTACAACACTTTGATGTATGGCATGACAGAGCTGCATTTCATTTCTTAACTCAACCCCAGGAGGTTAATGCCTATGTAACTAAAGTAAATACTTTTGTTACTGGCCACTTAATACTTGGAACATTTTCGGTAAATGGACCATTAAAATGTAGTGGCTTACCCATTACTCAATATACGCCCGAGTTAGTAAAGCCTTTATTTGAAAACGCATTTAGCTTAAAAGGTTGCATCAACAAAGACCACATTACCCCTTTTGGCACGGAACAAAACTTTTTATTTTGTGTGTTTAATAAAAGTAAGCCAGATGCGATGCATTAGGCTTACCAAAATAACTTCAATGGGGATTTTTATAACAATAATGTTTTGCGAATTTGAGTGTCGTATAATTTCATGCTCTCTTCCACTATCCTAATAGCAACTTCCCTCCCCATAAACTCATTTACAACCACCTCTTTGTGTTCTAAAGCTTTGTAGTCTTCAAAAAATCTGCGCATTTCCAATAAGGTGTGCGGAGGCAATTCATTGATATCGTTAATGTGATTCCAACTCATGTCATTGGCTGCTACTGCAATAATTTTATCATCAGCTTCTCCTTGGTCAATCATGTGCATCACACCAATTACTTTGGCATCTATTAAACACATGTGCGGCAATTCAATACTGGTTAAAACCATAATATCTAGCGGATCCTTGTCATCACAGTAGGTTTGAGGAATAAAACCATAATGAGCAGGATAATGTACAGAGGAAAACAAAACTCGATCAAGCCTTAACATTCCACTTTCTTTATCCAATTCAAATTTACCTTTACTACCTTGGGGAATTTCTACAATTGCGGTTACAACTGCTGGGGCTTCGTGGCCAAAACCAACATGGTGCCAAGGATTAAATACGATCATACTTTATTTGTTTTATTTAAGTTATACGTTTAAAAACGCAGGGCAAAGTTAGGTTTATTTGACACAACGTAAAATGTAGGCAGTAATATTTAGGCTACAATATTTATGGTGATGTATTTGATATAAAATACAATATAACAGTAGCAAATCATTGGTAATCAACGATTTGTTTATTGTAAAGTAAACAGTATTATCAATTAAAAACCTAAAAGACGTAATTTGTTGAGGCATTTATATTTTACCACCTACTTAAATAAAAACTTAAACCGATCCAAATCATTCTTTGGATTAATACTCTTTGCGAAGAGAATCTAATTTCAAATCAACACATAACAAATAAAACAAGCTATTAAATTGAGTGAAATAATTAAACCAACTTTTCATATATTGATACCCGATGGAGCTATTTAAATACCTTGACAAAATAAACAAAATTAGTGATAATGCTAAAGAGGCAATACGGCCACTTATTAGCCTTATTCGTTACAATAAAAACGAAACTGTTCAAGAAATAGGAAGTAGATGTAAAACCATTTACATGGTAAAAAGTGGATGTGCACGTATCTATTATTATAAAGATGGAAAAGATATTACCGAGCAATTTGCTTTTGAAAACGATATTATCGTAAGAGCAGAAAGTTTATTTACGAGCCAACCTACTGCAAAAGGCATCCAAACACTTGAAGAAACCGAAATGATCTCCATCAACTCGTCAAAACTTTTTAAGTTATATGATGATCATCATGAAATTGAAAGACTTTTTAGAATCATTTTTGAGAGAGAGTATGTGAATAGCATTAAACGTTTAGAGAGTTTACAGTTTAACTCGGCCAAAGAGCGTTACATAGAACTAATTAAAAACGAAAAAATTGTTCGAAAAATCCCTTTGAAACACATCGCATCATATCTTGGTATTACACAAGTTTCGCTCAGCAGAATTAGGGCTGAGGTGCTATAACATTCAATTACATAATTTAACATTTGTAAAAAGATTTGCGTAAAACCAAACCGACCTTTGTTCTACAAAACTCAAGGTTAACATGGATAATACGCAAATAAAATTAGGCATAAAAGAAAACTGGAAGCAATTTGCCATTTTGGTTATGGTTAATGCATTTGTAGGAGGAATGATTGGAATGGAACGCACAATTTTTCCGCAATTTGCAGAAATAAAATTTGGCATATCCTCTAAAACAGCAATACTCTCATTTATAACTGCATTTGGTTTAAGTAAGGCCATAGCAAATTATTACACAGGTAAACTCGCCAACAAATTTGGAAGAAAAAACTTATTGTTGATGGGTTGGATAATTACTATACCAATTCCATTTATACTTATTAATGCTCAAACTTGGAACTGGGTTATTTTTGCAAATATGTTATTAGGCTTAAGCCAAGGATTAACATGGAGCAGCACCGTAGTGATGAAAATTGACCTGGTTGGTGAAAAAGACCGTGGATTTGCCATGGGATTAAATGAATTTTCGGGATATTTTGCCCTAGGTATTGTTGCCTTTTTAACAGGGTATGTAGCCAATAAATACGGCATAACACCATATCCTTTTTATATTGGAATCTTGATTTCCATTGTTGGTTTTTTATTATCGGCATTATGTGTTAAAGACACACGTGCATTCATGAATAAAGAAAGTTTAACAGATCATGCGGAGCCACTTAAAAACATATTTTGGGAAACAACACTTAAAAACAAAACATTAAGTTCGGTAACTCAAGCGGGATTAATTAATAATTTAAATGATGGAATGATATGGGGAATGCTACCAATTGTACTTTTATCGCTTAATTATAACAATGAAAACATTGGTTTAATAACTGCAATATATCCAACTACATGGGGGATTGGACAATTGTTTACAGGTAAAATGTCTGACCATTACTCCAAAAAAGACATGTTGTTTTGGGGCATGTTGTTACAAGGTTTAGCTATTTTATTTTTACCATACAGCACTAACTTTTATATATTTATCATTATTTCAATGATATTGGGCTTAGGAACAGCATTGGTTTATCCAACTTTTTTATCATCCATTGCGCAAGCTACTAGTCCTAAACAGCGAGCAGAAAGTATAGGAACATTTAGACTTTGGCGCGATTTGGGTTATGCCTTTGGTGCAATTATTTCAGGTATTACAGCTGATATTTTAGGTATAGAATACGCTATCTTATTTATTGGTTTAATAACTATAATTTCATCATTCATTATCAAATTCCGAATGCCACAGCAAATTAAAAACAACAAGTTGTGTATGGAGATTGAAGAAGTTGAAAATGCGTTTAAAACCTCACAAAAAATAAAGGTGATTGATGTTAGGAGTGAAACGGAATTTAACATAGGACACATACCCGAAGCAATACATATTTCGTTACATGAACTTCCAATTAAAATCAATCAGCTAGATAAAAGCTACCAATTTGTAATTGCTTGTGGTAAAGGCGGTGGCAGATCTGCTGATGGAGCCAAGCTGCTTTCTAACTATGGCTTTAATGCCAAATGGTTATGTGGTGGAACGATTAAATGGCTGAACAAGAATGAAAAAATTCCCACTAAGGCAACTTTGGTTCAACCATAATCACGTCTTCCCTATCCATTACAACTTGGCCAGGTTCAAAGCCCTTAGGCTTTCGAACAAACTTTTTATGTGTATAACAAACAGGGGCAAGTGTATTTCCTTTGTGTTTACTGTAATAAGCAGCTATTTGTGCAGCT
>JBILPP010000081.1:0-6879 GCA_044373765.1 Bacteroidia bacterium | reverse complement strand
GGCTCAAGTAATGGATGGAGCAAGATCTATTTGCGAAAAGGCTGGAATTGTTATTTCTGGTGGACATACCATTGATGCACCCGAACCATTTTTTGGTTTATCTGTAAACGGTTTGGCTCAAATTCAACACATCAAACAAAACAATACCGCCCAAGATGGTGATGTAATATTATTGAGTAAGCCTATTGGTGTTGGCATATTGGCTACAGCCCAAAAACGTGGTGTAATATTGGAAGATCACCAAGCTATTTTAGTTGATCAACTTATTGCATTAAATTCTTTTGGTGAATTATTGGGTAAAGAAAAATGTGTTCATGCCATGACTGATGTAACAGGATTTGGATTGCTTGGTCATTTGGTTGAAATGAGCGAAGGAAGTGGCTTAACCGCCAATATTGATTATGGGTTAATACCAAAGCTACAAACAGCTATTGATTACGCAAAACAGGGCATTGTGCCAGATGCAACCTATAGAAACTGGAATGCCTATAGCGAGAAAGTAAACATAGCCGCATCGGTAGATGCCATGGAGGCTTTTACGCTATTACCCGATCCGCAAACCAATGGTGGATTATTAGTAGCTGTTGATAGGAAACATGTGGATGAGATCATTCATTTAGGATTGGAGCACAACACCACATTAACAGCAATTGGCAGTTTTATTCCACAGCAAAACCCTATTATACTTATCAGTTAAATTCAATAAACAATTTTGGTAAAGGCTTTTTGTTATCTGCCTTTAATTTGCCTTGCTTCATCTAAAGTTATGCGTTTGCCTTTGTAGTAAGCAGATATAAATGAATCATTAAACCCTCTGGCGCTTAACATGGTGAGTGTTCTAATACAATCGGCTTCGTTGGTAAACTGACCAGACATAATACGTACAAAATTGTTTCCTATTATTTCGTACATAATATCGTTGATGTTATCAAATGCACTTGGGTTGAGTGGTTTCATAAACGCACCAATTTGAACAGTGTATACAACACTACTGGTATTGGCCACATCAATTTTATCTCGTAGGAAGTTATCTAATACCTCATCTGTTATAGTGGCTTGGTCGTTTGTGCTTGATTTTAGTGGCAACGTATTAGGAACGTTATTATTTACCCTTGGTGCAGGTATAACCGTTGTGTTTTTACTTATTGCTGTTGTGTCATTTTGTTTAATGGTACCATTAGCACCAAACTTTTTCACAGCTACTTTCCTTCTTTTTTCAATAATATTAAAAGTAACAAAAACGCTTTCTACCTCTTTGTCTATTTTAACCTGAATATCGTTTTCCATCAAACGGTACCTTGTACCTAAAACCTTTTCATCAAAAATTATTTTATAATCACCGTATGGCGCATAAAATACAAATGAGCCATCGTTTTCTGTTAGTGTGTGTACTGTTTTCCCATTTTCTGCGGTAATCTTTATTCCGCCAATTTCCGGTATCATTTCCATTTGTTGTGATAGTAAATCTCTATCTACAGAAACTTTACCATATATTTTAACACCCTTAACAAATGGTATGGCTACATATTCTTTGTCGGTATAATTACGGGCTATTACTATGGTATCTGCTAGGTTAGGGAAGTAATCTTTTACATCATCCAAACTAAACGCAGAAATTTCGTACATGCCAGCAGGTATGTTCAATAATTTTGCATCACCTTTTTGGTTGGTAAGTACATCCCAACCATTTATTCTCACCACTACGTTTTCTAATAAATATTCGTCATTGTCAAATATTTTGTTGCCATTAATGTCTACAAACGCTTTGATGTTGGCCGAATAATAGTTGTTGTTAGAAAATGGATTCTTGATTCCAAATGTTTTACGTATGCCAATATTAGCCATTACATTTTGTGAAACTGTTGTTGGGTCTTCTGATAAGTTACCTGTACCTCCTGATGCAACAATCAATGCTCCCGAATTATTGGTACTTGCTAAATTATAGCCAATTTGTAAACGGAATCGCCAATCGTTATTGGTATAAAAACTCATCTCTGGCATGTAGCTGAGTGTTTGACGTTGGTTTAAATCGTAGTAGGTGTAGCTTAAAAATTGTTGTAAAATAAAGTGGGAGTCGCGGAATTGGTGTTGGTGGTTTAAGCTGATGTTAACTAACTGTGGCGAATAAAATACATTATTATAGCTATATCCTGCTGATCCTATATTACCATAGGAGTACCTTAAAAATCCTGATAACACCTTATACCTCATCATGCCAAACAACTGAAAAAAGAAATAATTGTTAGCGGGGCTTAAGAACAATGGTTTGGTGTATCCTGCCATAACAGAACCGGAGTACAACTTATTCTTCTCATATTCAAAATTACCCACATTTAAGCTAATACCCCTTGATCTTAACTCATTGCTGTTAACAACCGAAATATTATGAAATACTGCTCCAGAAATAAAACTATTGCTGTAAGATCTGTTTAATGTAAGTTGATTACTTAAATTAAAATAGCTAGTTCCTTGCACATTATTAGGTGTGATAGAGAAATACAATATACGTTTATTGAAGTTGCTATTTATTTGTATCCCAATTTTTTTATCGGTATTGTATCCTGAATTAAATGAGCCTATCCAACCATCCCCATTATTTAAATAACTAAAGTTTTTAGAAATATAAGTAAGTGATGTATTCGTATTTAATCTTCTGTTCTTTAAATATTGACCAGAATAATTACCCCTAGCTATAAACCCGGATGTGCTGCTTCCTGAATTTAAAATGTTGTTGGATAACATACCCCCTAAAGATATGGCGTGGGTTTTTAGAAAAGATTTGGTGGTGTTTATACCCCAATAATCGGTGGTGTAACCATAAGTACTATAATCTGCTCTGGTGTATGCTGAATTAAGGGTAAAGGTTTTTAGCTTTAATGCATAAGAAAATCCGAATCCTTCTGTATTATTGGAACCGATGCGTGTGTTGTTAAATAATCCTGGGCTTTTGGTGTAAAATGTCCCAAAACTGTGTTTTTTGTTCACACGATAAATAGCTCCTACACCTTTTCCAGGCACCGGCATGGATGCATTGGATTCTGGTATGCCACTTATATTCCCTAATACTACTGTATATTTCCGATTGTTGATGCCAATAAAATAATTGGTATAGTCTATATAATTACTGGTATAATAATTATTGGTAAAAAATGTTTGAAGTTGGTAGTTTACCGAAGTACCGTTTTCAAATTCGGTATTCCCACGCATAAATATATTTGCTAGTGGCGAACCCGTGGCTATGCTGTTGATATTCGCTTCTACCGTTAATGGAAAGTAGGAATAACCAAATGGTGTTACTTTAATTTCATTTCCCAATTGAACAAAGTCAACTTTTTTACTTTTTTGCAGGGCTTTATTTCCTAGTGTTTTTGATTCTGAGGTTTTAATGTAAATGGTTTGTGTTTTTGTTTGGTCTGTTGAAGTAGGGCGGTGCGATTCCGTATCCACAAACCGTTGGTTTCGTATTCCTTCCACACTGCTTACGTTGTAATTAAAAACAGTATCACCACCAATGGGTAAAGTATATTCTACGAATTTGCCTTGTACTATTTTACCTGCGCTGTCTATGATAGAAAGTGAAGACCTATAAGTTTCAATAGACATAGAAATGGGTTGATCTTCATTTCCAATGTTAAATACACTAAAAGCTAGTTTAGCCTTGTTTTCTTTATTTTTAAAATATACTTTGTTATTTTGTAAGAGGTTTATGTCCCAATTACTGGTTCTATGGCGAAAAGCAAAAAAACTGGATGAACCAATAAAGGGCCCTGATTCATCATTAACATATACGGTGATTAAATATTTGGTATTGCCTTTGATTTTCCCATTAGGAATAATAGAAGCTGGCAGATACAATACCTCGCCTCCTTTTATTTCGTAAACGCGATCAGAGAAGTTGGTCCTTTTCCATTCTGGCGGGGCAGAAACGTTGATACGGATATTTTTTGTTTTATTTTCTAAATTGTATAGGATGATTGTTTTTGATATGATTTCTCCCGGTTGTATGGTAACCGTTGTATCATCCATAAAAAAGGCAACCAAAGTGCCTTGTGGTCTTAATATGGGTATGCCATTTATCATGGTATCTAATTGTGCGTATGCTTGGTTAGTGCATAACAAAACACCCACTAGAAGAAGCCAGTTTAAAAATTTAGTATACAAGTATAGTTTAATGGTCTTGGGCATTTAGTTTCCTTCGGTAATACAAAAACGCACATTTAAGCGATAAATACCTGGTTGAACATTAAGTGTTGGTTTTAATCTGTAATCTATAGCAAAACTGTATTCGCCAAAATTGTTTAAGTAACTACCTGGTCTGTTTACATTGGTTGCAGAACATGTACCACTGTTATTGCTTAAACCTGGTGATTCTACAACATCTATGTTGGAGGCTGTTGTGGCCAAAGTTGCATAAGTGCTTCCGGTTAAACTGGTGTTACATTGATTTCTTAACCGCATTTCCAATATATTTACATCGGGTAGTGGCGAGGTATTGGCACCATAAGCATAAACTTGTTCCCATGCTGTGGGTGCACCTCCATTGTTGTCCATGTGCACGTTTAGTCTCCATCTGCAGTCTGCAAGGGGTGCAGCATTTTCTCCCACAATCATTTTTAAGATACTGGCTCCAAATACATTTCCACCGGTTAAAAAATCTCCAAATGATTCAAACGTAAAGTTGATGGTTGACTCTCCCGTAATTTCACACTGAGAACCCGCACCTGTTGGATTGCAGTTTGAGGTTAACGATACATTACAATTTGTTTGGGCATCTGATGCGTTATAAACAAAAAGTGTTAGGCAGGCCAAAACAAACCATTTCATATTCGTGGTATTACTTGCATTACAAATAAACAAAGCCAAGCGCTTGGCTTGACTTTGTTTATACTAATTAGTTTATTGATCTGCAGCCAATATATATTTGATATACATGGTGTAAACACCAGGGTTTGCGTATATATCACCAGCTGGTGTAAGAGTTGTTGCAGCTTCTGCTGCCAATAATGTAGGTGCTAATAAGTTTACAGCGTTTGTTGCAAAATGTGATGGGAAAGTTACCGGTAAGTTTGGTAAAATACGGTAATCCATTACATAACGGTAAGAGCTTGAGTTTGCATTTAATCCACCAATTAAATAGCTACCACCAAGAACAGAGCAAGAAACCCCTGTTGATGAACCTCCTGCAATATATTTCTCTGAAGTTGTTGTAGCAAGAGAAGCTGGAGCTGTGTATGGTGCTGATGGAAGTGGGCAATAAATTGCATTGCTACCAGCTGTCATGGTTGAAGTTCCAGGTATTGTCATTGGCTGAAATGGTGATGAGTAATCACTTGTACCTGCAAGTGTAGTTGCACAAACTCCCGCTGCAGGATTCGCAGGGAATTGGCGTAACTCCAATGCCGTTAATGGAATATTGTCAACTGATGCTGCTGTAGATGTTGTATACTCTACAGGGTTATCCCATAAACGAGCACCTTCTTGTCCTTGTGACAAACCTGCTGCCCATAAATCGAAACTTACAGTAGAACTTACTTTTAGTACAGTAGCACCGTATTTTACAATACCTGCGTAGTATTCGTTAATTTCATCAAATGTAAAATCCAATTGATCTGGACCTTCCATTTTTAATTGAAGTATAGGTTGTAAATCCATGGTAATGGTTACATTCTTTTCTTCTTGCAATTGAGCAAATGCCGCATGCGACACTACAATGGCTCCCAGAGCCAATAGTGCTTTTCTTAGGGGGTTGTTTTTCATATAAATCTAATTGTTAGATGTTTATTTTTTAGGTGGATTTAGCGGTGTAATTTCAAATTCTATTTCTGCCGCATCCAATGATTCGTCACTTCCAAAATCAAGTACTACCGAACCAATGTATTTCCCTGATGGTAATTCTCCAGGAAGCTGGAACTCGAAATTACGTTCCATCTTGGGAAATATGGTAAATTGCTTTGACGATAGTTTGGTTTTGTATCCGTTGTTAATGTTGGTTAATTCTATGTACATTTTCGAAAATCCTAACCCATCGCCAACATTTTTTGCACTGGCATAAATAGTACCTCGGCTAGTAATATTTTTGTTTGATTGGTCGTTTGATACATATTTTAGTTTCGTTAACTCAAGCTTATTTACTTTTACGTTTGGTGGATTTTGAAACATGTAAATAGCGAATCCAAAAGTTGGTATGATGCCCATGGCCATATTCTTGCCATCTGCATTTTTGGGAGTGATGGCTTGACGTTCTTTCATTTCATCTATAGTCAGCATGGCCCAACCTGCTCGGTAGGCATTAGCTGAATCTGGTACAGCTAATGTAATGGCAATTTTTTTTGCTTCACCAGGTCTTAATTCAACAAAACTTGGAGATACCGTAATCCATTTAGATAATCCGTATTCGTGAAATATGTTAGTAGGCATCTGTTTCACAGATCCTTTATCATCCATTTCATAGTCTGAAATGCTAATTTTAAATTTTTCTGGTTTTTTGGTGTCGTTTGTTATCGTTACATATTTAACATCACTGTATCCGGGAATGGTGGTAAACTTTACCATGGCTGGAGACACCGCAACACCCATATCTGTTATGCTGTCTTTTATGGTTGGTTTTGGCGTTTCCTGAGCATTTACCCCAAAGCTAATTAACAAGGAAAAAAGAAAATGTAGAATGGTTATTTTTTTCATGTAAGTGATATTAATCACGAATGTATATATTGTTAATTAAAATAAACAACAAAATACTATGCAAATACCCTTCGTGTATATTTAGTGTTATAAAATAAATAATTAGTAATACTGTATAATTTATAACATTTTAAATGTTGTTGTTTTTAAACAAAAAAGCCCCCACGATAGTGGAGGCTTTTGTCATATTTTTATAAC